>DATMQC010000094.1:0-12615 GCA_035567275.1 Chthoniobacterales bacterium
TGTCTCCTGTGTAATGGTCAGACGATTTTTTTCGAACATCCTGGGAGTCACTATCACATTCGAAATACCCGTTTCATCTTCGAGGCTGATAAACACAAAACCTTTGGCGGTGCCGGGGCGTTGGCGACAAATGGCCAGTCCCGCTACTCGAATGAGCGATCCGTTTGCTGCAAACGGCAGGTCAGCGCTGCGCCAGATGTCTTCAGGTAATGATTCACGAATATAAGCCATCGGATGAGGCCCGGTGGTGAGATGCATCGTGTCAAAATCTGCCTCTAGACGTTCGACCGGCTGCATTGGAGCCAAAGGAGAAGTCGAAGGGGTATCAAAAAATAATTCTCCCTGATAAAACTCACTCTCAATGGACCAAAGCGCATCGCGCCGATGCTCGGCGAGAGGATTCAGCGCGCCGGCTTTGGCCAATATCCTTAATTCATCGCGCTCAAAAAAGGTTCGTTGGCGAAAGTCCTGGATGTTTGTGAATGATCTTTCCTTGCGTGTTTTTACCATTTGCTGCACGCGAATTTCGTTAATGCCGCGTGTCAGGCAAAAGCCGAGTCTGATCGATTGATCTGACTCAACGGTGCACAACCATTCGGAATGAGTTATGGAGACCGGACGGATTTTGAGGCCGCCGCGTTGGGCATCTTTAATCAAGGTCGCCGGAGAATAGAAACCCATTGGCTGATTATTAAGCAGGCCCACAAAGAATTCGGCGGGACGATGCACCTTCAACCAGGAACTGGCGTAGGTGATCAATGCGAAGCTGATCGCATGCGATTCTGGAAATCCGTAGAGCGCAAACGAAGTAATGGCAGCAAGAATTTTTTCAGCCACTTCATCCTTTACGCCATTGGCGCGGAGGGCGGAGCGCAACTTGGTTTCGACGCGTTGCATTCGCTCCTGTGAACGATGGTAACTGAGCGCTCGCCGCAATTCTTCGGCTTCATCTCCGGAAAAATTGGCCATCACCATGGCAATTTTCAGCATCTGTTCCTGAAATAGAGGCACCCCAAGTGTTCGTTCCAGAACCGGTGTAAGCCGAGGATCGAGATAGGTAACTGCTTCAATTCCTTCGCGCCGTGCCAGGTAAGGATGCATAAGATGACCTTGAATTGGTCCGGGACGAATAATGGCGACTTCAATGACAAGATCGTAAAATTCTCTCGGCTTCATCCGGGGCAAGGTAGCCATCTGAGCGCGGCTCTCGACCTGGAATACGCCAATGGTGTCGGCCTTGCAAAGCATGTCATAAGTTGCCGGATCATCTTTAGGAAGAGCGGCAAGATCAACCGGGCGCCCCCTCTGGTTGCAGATCTCGATCGCATCCTGTAATGCGGCCATCATCCCCAGACCGAGTAGATCGACCTTAACAATCCCCAGATCTTCGCAATCATCTTTGTCCCATTGAATGACGGTGCGTCCCGGCATCGTGGCGTTTTCCAACGGAACGATCGTATCCAATTGCCCTTCACAGATGACCATCCCCCCCGAATGCTGGCCGAGGTGCCTGGGCAGGCCATAAATGGCGCAATAGACTTGGAGAAAGGCGTTGACTCGAGGATGATTCGGAGGCAGGCCTGCCTGTTTGAGCTGGTCATGCGCTTCAAGCGTATGTGGAAAATCGCCATTTGCGTACAAACGCGAAAAACGGTCCATGACATCTTCCGGCAAATTCAGGGCTTTTCCGGTTTCGCGCATGGCACTGCGGCCGCGGAAAGTGATGACATTGGCAGTCATGGCCGCGCCAGATCTTCCGTACCGTCGATAGACTTCCTGGATCACTTGTTCGCGACGATCGCCGCTCGGCAGATCAAGATCGATGTCAGGCCAGCCTTTTCGTCCCTCACTCAAAAAACGTTCAAATAATAGATTCCCTCCGATCGGGTCGACGGCAGTGATTCCCAGGCTGTAACAAACTGCGCTATTGGCCGCGCTGCCCCGCCCCTGAACCATGATGTTCGATTCCCGGCAATATCGGACAAGATCCCAGACGATGAGAAAATAACCGGGGAACTCGAGTTTTCGGATTAACGCTAGTTCGCGATTAATTTGTGATCGAATGCGTTCAGTAATTTTAGAGTAACGCTGCTGAGCTCCCTTCCAGACCTGTTTCTCAAGGAAGCTGTCCATATCTTCGCCGGCCGGTACCGGGAATTTAGGAAATTGGTAGCCCAGATTATTGAGGGTGAATTCGATCTCATTAGCAACAGCAACGGTATTAGCAATGGCCTGCGGCAGGTCGGAAAAAAGTTCGGTCATCGCCGCATAGCCTTTGAGATGGCGTTCCGCATTAGGCTCCAGCAATCTGCCCGCAGCATCCAGATGGGTGTGATTCCTTGCGCAGGTAAATACATCCAGCGCTGTGCGACGGTCGGGTGTGCCATAGAGCACACCGTTCGTTGCAAGAAGTTTTAAACAATGCCGTTCCGCAAGCTCGCAAAGCTGACGATTTAACCATTGTTCGGTGCGAAGGGCATGCCGTTGAATTTCGACAAATAAATGATGCGCCCCGAATATGTTCTTGAGCAAATCAAGGCGCCTCTCAGCCATGGAAAAGTCACCGGCACCCAAAGTCTGGTGCAGGGGGCCTTCTTCGTCTCCGGTCAAACCGATCAATCCCTCCGCAAACCCCGATAGCTCAGACCAGCTAATCGAGCTTTCATTCTTAGGCGAACGCAGTTTGGCTTGGGAAAGTAAGCGACATAGATTTTGATATCCTTCTTGCGATTGCACGAGCACCGGCACTACCGACCCATCTTCCATGGTTAACTCACTGCCGACGATGGGACGGATCCCGCATTCCTGCGCGGCTGTATAGAACCGTGGCGCACCAAAAACACCATCACGATCACATAACGCCAATGCCGGCAACTGAAGCTCTGCTGCTCTGAAGGCCAAATGTTCGGGTGAAGAGCTTCCCCGGAGAAAGCTGAACGCGCTTCGAGCATGGAGTTCAATGTAGTTAGGGAAAGACATGGCAAAGAAACGGGAATTCACCACAGAGAGGACTCAAAGGTCGGAATGGGTTTGAATTTGGCGTCAGGTTGATGGCCACGCCAAACCCCGAACCCCAAACCCCGAACCCCAAACCCCGAACTCCGAACGGTGAACTCCGAACGGTGAACTCCGAACGGTGAACTCCGAACGGAATTTCGAGTACGAGGACGACGATGAGCACGAGTACGATTGTTGCGGCTTGCTTTCCCCAAACCCCAAACCCCGAACTCCGAACCCCAAACTTCCAACCCCGAACCCCGAACCCTCAATCATATACCCCCACCACTTCCCATTGACTCAGGCCTTGGGCCAGACGGTAAATGCCCCCATCCTCCAGTACCACGTCCCATTCTCTGATTTCCCAGCGAGCGCGATCCCACCAATTTCCCGATAAATTCCAAGGACCACGCGCTTCCAGAATTTTACCGGAAATCAGGTCGCTTTGTACCGAGACAGGTTTGTCTTTGTCTAATTCAACGCTGGCGATGATTCCCGGACGATAACGGCGTAAACCGGGTCCAATTTTTGGGCGGCTCGTATTTTTAACACTATGCCAGGACCAGTCGAATTCCGGCGTCTGGATTCGAAGACTGTCTGGCCGATGGGTATTGATTTGTTGAGGTATACCGACTCCTTCGGTGCCCACTAATGCAGCCAGCCTTGCCAACGTCTGAAAGAACCGGTTGGGATCTCGAAGCTTTCCCTGAAATAAATCAAACTGATGGCCATCAGGTTTGCTCGGTTTGATCTCCAGATGAAAACTTGTTACCGGCGCAATCGTGTGGAGCGTTTCCAGATATTGAACAGCAGTCCCATAGAGAACCTCGACATCTCTGGTTGGAGCTGGAATTTGCAGGGAACGAACAATTTTTTCTCCATTTTCCAGGGTAAGCACCAGGTGCAACTCGGCGATCAGGAGGTAAACCGACTCGATGCGCAGCGATAATCTTTCCAGAAAACGCCTGAGAATAAACAAAAGAGGTTCGAGCGTTTCCAGGCGCTGTTCAAAGTCGATTGATTCTTCGAATGTCTCGGACGGCTGAACAAATTGAAGCACTTTCGTGGATCGTCCGCCGGCGCGATCCCAAAGCGATAAACCTTCCAACCCGAGACGTTGCCCAATTTCGTCTCGCGGCAATCGGGTCAATGCCCCAAGTGTACGCACTCCCCAGCTTTTCAAAATATCGAGTAAAAAGGGGGAGGGATCTAAAGATTCCAACGGCAAAGATTGAAGCAGATTGCAATCGTGTGAAATCTCAAGGACCGGATCAGCGATCTTGGCTGCCTGGAGAGCAATCTCCGGATTGGGTCCTATGCCCGCCTGGGCCTTGAGGCCGACAGCTCGTAATTGAGCCAATAATTTTCTCAGGCCGTTCTGTTGATTACGCGTCTTCGTTATATCGATCGTGCAGACGCCGGGAGCACTATTTTCGATGAATGGTGAATAACTGTATGCAAGCTGGAGCAACACATCCTGGAGTTGCCGTTCGTGAGTTAGAGCGCGGGTGTATAAAACAAGCTCGGGAGCACGGGCAATTGCCTGGCTTGTCGATGCTCCGGGTTGAATGCCAGCCTCTTCAGCAGCGAGATTCAGCTCGATGACATGAATACCATCATCATCCAGCAGGGCTGCAGGAATATCGGCACACGTTTCCTCAAAAACAGGGGAAGAAAACAAATCGGAATAATGATCTTCAACCGTGACATCCAAAGAGAGTTGTCTTGATGACGCATAAGCATTTTCACCTCTTTGCAACAAACGTTTTTGACGGGCGCACTGCAAAAAGTAAAAAGGAATGTAAATAACGGTAAAACAGCTAGTCCCAATTTTAGGCATATCGATATTCCAGTTGAAATCGGCGACGTACAATTTCCAGAGAGAAAAGTTTGATTATTTCCGGTCGAAATGATGCCAGATCATCGAATCTAAGCTGATGCGTCAGCGAGATACTGATTTGTGCACTGCTCACAAGAGGATGACGTGTAATGGTTAGAAGCGTGTTTCTGTTCTCCTCGATAATGCGCTGAAAACGGTACCATGTTGTGCCAGGAATTTTTCTGAGTTCAGTATCTGAGTTCTGCTTAAAATCCAGAATACTTAATGGAAGATTACTGTCCCGGAGAAGCAGGTCTGTTGCCTTAAGAGCCTGAGCGACGTTTTGACAACGAATCCAGAGGAGGAGGGGATAATCTGTGGAAGGTTCGAAGGAATTTTTGCCATCGATAAGGGCGACACATTGGGAGTGTTGATGCATTGCTTCGATGATTTCATGTAATACAATTGCTCCTCCCGCACTGATATGGGGGATGATCAGTTGGGTAATGGATCCTTTGGGTAGACCGCCTCCCAGAAGAGAATCAAGTGGTGACCAACCGGTGGGGGCAAGAAGATGGGTAGCTTTTTGCTGGGGAAAACGTTCGGCTAAAAACTTGCGTAACTGGATGATTTTAGGCGAGCCGGGCATAGTGTTCTAATGAACACTATCCGGGCCGAGACTTCTTTCAAGATCAAATTATTACGACGAATCGCCGTGCCGCCGAACCGGTGAGGATCAAACACCTCGCTCGAAGCCCTTTCTGCACCGACGACCTTGAAGGCTGGACAATATTTGACAGCAACGCGAGGATTCGCAGCACGCGAGGCGCTAATTTGTTACGAACGCGCCGAACCCTTGTGTCAGTCGCTGTATTCTTGCTCAAGTCAGTTTCCGGGTGCACTTTACCGGTAGTAGCCGAATTGTTGTTACGAGTTAAGCCCCCGAAGAACCTGGTTTGAATGAAGGTTTTTGTTCTAGTCGCGTTGTTCACCGTTCTTGTGATGGCAGGTGCTTTGGCACAGCAACCTCAGGCTTCACCGAACGATGAAAAGCAAGCTGCGTTGCCCGCTGCCTCCGGAAGTCCGGAGCCGCAGGCTGCGCCCGAATTGTTGCCAGATTCAACGACGCTTCCAGCTGCGCCCGCGGAATTGCGATTGCCGGCCCCTATCAATTTGTTGAACCCTGAGTCGGCTACGCGAGGTGCGCCCGCTCCGAAAGTGCAACTCTCGCCGGTGGAACTGGCAAAAATGCAGGCGCGTCTGGTTGAATTGCGAGTCGTCGCCGAACGAATGCCGCGTGCGGTATATCTTCTCAAGCTTGCGAATGGCGCCATGACTGACGAGGCCAAACGCGAATTCATGCGCGCTTATCATTATACGGTTTGTACTGAGATGCGCCGGTTGGATCCAAGGATCAGTCCGGCGATAAACGACTATGAACGGACACAAATTCGGCGGCTCGCTCAGGGGCCCTCGCGCCTGGTCGTTGTGTCGCGAAAATTCCAACGCGGTGACCGGCAGCACCGTATCAAGTCGACCGATCGCTAGACGGCTAGACAGCGATCGCAACTACCTGCGGCTCTGTGGCTTGTACAGGGAACTTGGGGTGGCGCATAGCCCACATAAGCGTTAAACTTAAGCGCAAAGTAGGCGAAGCGTCCCCGCTTTGCGCGCCTCAAAACCGCGCAAACCGAGACGGTTCGCCTACATCGTAGCGCGTTTGTGAGCGCTGCAATTTTTCATGGGAGGGACGGCCTCCGTGCCGTCCGACTAATCATTTCTGGTCCCCAGGACGAGGAGAAAAATGGGACGGCACAGAGGCCGTCCCTATTTGAAATGAACGAATTCCCTCTTCGGGCGAGTCGGCGCAACATCGTTTCACGGTGCCGGCGGAGCGTGCGCCCTGCGAGGAGTCGGCGCCAGCAAAGGTGTCATCCCGGAACTGGGAAGTTACCTTCTTCGAAAATGGGACGATGAGCTTTCAGAATTGAGTCGCGATCCGGAGATCGATAACGTATAAGTTACTTACTATAAGATACTTATGTAATAATATGTAATGATGGCATCGGATTTGCTTCTCAATCTTGCGATTCCAATGAGAGAGGTCAAAACAGGTTGTCTGATGCTTCTGGTCTGCACCGCGCTTTATATTCAGTTTGATCCGCGGATCTGGAACGGCCTGTGCCAACTACTTGCGAAACTGCTGGTCGGACCGAACTAGTACACGGTCAGGTCACTAGGATATGCGAGACGGTGCATTAGTCTGCGGGATTTTCAGTTGCCAATTTTATTCGACTCCGAAGGCCCGTAAACGATTGCGTTGAGTAAGAGCCGGACGCTGGAAGTCCAGATCATTCGAAATCCCGGCTCGGAGTTGAAGAGAATTACCCGTCCTTTGTCGATCGGCTCTTCGATCAGTGCGGAGGTCCCGCGCAGGGATTCTTCCGTGTTACCTTCCCAAAAAAAGCCGCTAATCTTCAGCTTGTCCCCATCAAAAGTGAGAACGTTGGCGCCTGTATCGCTTCGTTCGAAGAAGGCGTTACCCTGCACAAGGAGGGGCAAATCGTCATCCTCATACCCAATGGTTAAGAAATGTTCGCGATTTACGTGGGCACGGACAATAGCACCTGGCACTTCGAGAGGTTTGCGATCCTGGCTCTTTCCGCCCGGCTCTTTTTGTTTTTTGGCTCTCTCTTCCGTCGATTTGTCAGACTTTTCGCCGGCACCTAAAATGCGGGAGGAGGTTAATTTCGTTTCGGCATCGGCGGCGAATTCGCTGGAGCCTCCCATGCAGATCAACACGCCTCCCTGGCTTACCCAGTCACGCAAGTCATCCAACTGGTCCTCTTCAAGCTCCTTCTTATATTCAGACGCTTCGCCGTTCGGCAGAATTAGAACGTTAAAATGTTGAAGAACACCCATGGTCACCTCCGAGAGCGGTACTGGTACGAGTTCAAGTCCATACTGCTGTTCCAGGAGAAATTTCAACAGCCCGTAACTGGTCTGATTGGCGGGTTCTCCCGCCAGTATCGCGACCTTAGGAACTTTCAGTGAAAAAATTCTTTCCGAACCGATGCCAGGGTCATTGTCATCCGAAAGTGCGGACGGTATTGACTTCACCAATACTCCATACTGGTCAGCAAAGCGCCCTAGAACTCCCGATAGATCGGCCGGATTTCGCTCCGTTCGAAAAATGAAACTGCCTCTTGGAAAATCCTGTCCCGCGGCACGAAACATATCGTTTGAAGTCTCAACACGATATCCGCGCTGGAGAAGGTCAACAGCCATCCGCATCGAATGCGGTGATCCTGATTCAAATCCGTAGGCAACCCCGCCGGGCAGTTCAGTCCGTGACGGAGCCTCCCGTCCGTCGACCGACGGTGTACCGTAGGACTTCTGCTGGTCGCCCATCGGGTCAACCCTATCGGCTTGAATCGGCTGCTCCGTGGAGTAAGTCTCGACCCCCATCGCGAGAGGGAGCGACCAGGAGGTCACGTCGTAGAACTCGTAATCCTCTTTCGTTTCCTCGGTTCCCTTCTTTTCGTTCGCTCTTCGATGCTTCTCCTGCCGCGTCAGAAACTCCGGATCCTCGAGAGTTTCCAAATCGAGGAGCGTCGTGGCCATTCGACCGTATGGCTGAGCCGAATCGACGACATAGGAACCGGCAGGAATCGTTTTGTCAGTGAAATCCCGGCCGTAACGATCCGTTCCCTTTCTAAGAAGCACTTCCCGATTCGTCCGGGAAACTTCTATACCCTGCAGCTGCAACAGCGCCAAAAGTTCCGTGGCCGCCGGGGAATTTGGATCTGGGATAACATAGCATTTTCGCTGAGAGTTTTTGATGGAAGATTCGAAGAAATCACGATAGTCTCGCAGCCGCTCTTCGCGATTTGCGGCGGCGGTCAGAAGGGTGGAAAGATCTGCCGTAAAATGCTTCGCAATACCGTCGCGAAGAGTCAATACGGTCCCGTCGTCTCGATACCAGCGATATCCCAGCACACCGCCTCCGTCTGTTTCATAAGTCATTCCGGTTGCTCCATGCAGGGAGGACCAAGTATCCCAGTATCCAGGATAAAAGAGATCGAACAACTCACGAACGAAATAGGGCCAGCCATATCGATCAAAGGCTGCACCATTCGCTTTGCCAAAGGTCTGGACCCATTTGGTTGTTGTTTTTGCCGGCAGACTCGGATTGATGGGTAGCGCGGGCGGAGGGAAGAAGTATTCTTTGGTTTGTCCGTGGTGATCGGCGAGGACCTGAGGATGCCATTCCAGGAAAGCTCTGGTTGCGATCCGGGATTCGGGTTGAGAGAGCGAAATAAGGTCTCGGTTAAGATCAAAGAAGTTGTGATTTAGGCGCCCGTCGATGCTCCATGGTTCGTCGTGCTCGTAGGCGTAATGTTCCGGGCGGGCGTCGCCGTGTGCATTGTACCAGGTGGCAAAGCGTTCGTGACCATCCGGGTTTTGACATGGATTGATCAGGACGACCGTGTGATCCAGGGCATTTTTGATGGCTGGATCGTCCGAAGCCAAAAGCTGGTAGAGGACCTGGATTCCTGCCTCGAATGCGGCAGATTCATCACCGTGAATACTGTAGGAAAGCCAGACGGCGACCGGCGCCGTTTGGATTGCATGTTCCAGATCGCCCGCGTTTGACTTTCGAGGATCAGCCAAGCTTGCAAGTTGCTCTTTAATTTGCCCCAAGTGAGCTAGATTCGCGGGAGAACTTATCGCCAGCAGGTAAAGGGTCCGATGTTCGGGAGTTTTGCCGAGCCGAAAGATGCGGAGCCGGTCAGAGTGACGTCCGTAGTCACGCAGCAGCGACTCATAAAGCGCAAATGTCGTGAGAAATTCACCCGGTCCGTAACCGAAAAAATCCGAAGGCCGAACAACCTCTGAGCGATATGGACCGCTCTCGTAAAAGTCAAATGACCGGCTGTTTGCAGGGAGGTTGGCAGGGTTTGGCTGGGCGAAAACCCTGGAGGCAAAAAACCATAGGAGGATTAACGAACAGGCTGGAGAGCGATTCACACCCATAATGTACCACCCGAACTTCTAGCCTGCGGCTGTGTGGCTTGTCCAAGGAACTTTGGGATCGGTTACTGGTTATGGGCTTGTCTGGAGCAGGGAGTTGCTCGCAACTCCCTGCTTGCGACTCCCGCTGGGTCCGTAATGCCAACCAATTGTCTTTTATCGCGCATCGGGCGTAGCGAGCAAACGCCCCTCCAGCGCTTAGCGTCAACATTGCTCCCTACCCGTAGGCGCCTTACCAGGCGGCCCATGTTGATCGCAACGAAGCCTGATATCCGAGGACGAGGAAGATTCCTAGACTTCGGAATCGGGGCTAAAGCAATTCCGGCTTTGCCAGGAGCGCCAGAATCCTACGAACCAGGCGGCCGGACTGGCCCCCATCGATGACGCGATGATCGAAACTGATCGTCAACTCGGCCTGGAGGCGCGGCACGAACTGGCCCGACTTCTCGTCCCAGCACGGGCACATTTCTCCATAACCGAGACCGACGATCAGGGTCTCGTAGGGAAGCGGGATCGGGGTCGCCCAATGTACACCCAGAGTCCCAAAATTGGTGACTGACGCAATCGCCGGCCCCTTAGCCTCGTCCGGCAGCCGTTTTTCTTTCGCCGCCTGCAAAAACTTTTTGTATTGGCCAGGGAGCTCGGCAAGTGGCTGTTTATCCAGCTTTGCGAAGACCGGGACGACAATCCCATCTTCGACCTCGACGGCCACGCCGATATCGATTGAATTTGGCAGGAAGATTTTGTCTCCAACCAGAAGTCCCGCCGACTGTGGAAATTCGGAGAGGGCGATAGCCACCGCTTTTGCCAAGTATAGTGCGGGCCCGGGGGAGGGGGATAACGTTTTGCGGTGCGCAAGGATCGGCTCGAGCGAAACGGAAACACCCAGAGTCGCTAACGGTCGCGTCCAGCTTCGACGCATTGAATCGGCGACGGCCAAGCGCATCGGGGAAGCCTTCTTCGAGGGGCGTTGACTCAGATGATCGAGATAAGCCTCGAAATCAGCGTTGGTGACGCGACCGCCGACGCCGCTTCCCGCGATGACGCCCACGTCCGTCGGATGAATGCCGAGTTCCTGGATTCGCGCTCTCAGGCGGGCCGACACGAAAGATGATCCTGCATAGCCAACCGGGATCTCCCTGCCACGAGCGGCATGCGACTCGGCAGTCTCGGCGCGTTGATCGACCTGCTTGTCTGTCCCGATTTGATCAGGGGATACCGACGCAGCCTTAGCCAGGCGGGCGGCATCTTCTTCCGAAGCCTCGACATAGCCGAGAGTACTTCCAACGGGATAGGTCTCATTGACTTCTGCCGAAAAGCTTTGTATCACCCCCTGGCAAGGTGTTATCACGCTCATCACCGCTTTATTCGTTTCCACCTCGATTACTTCCTGATCTGTGGCGACGTGGTCGCCAACTTTCACACTGAGTTGAACGACGGTAGCTTCGGCGATTGATTCGCCGAGTTGCGGCATGATGATAGGCACTTTCGGCATAGGGTAAAAGGATTCGAAGCCTTACCAATCAAAAAGCCGGCGCGCCGCAGCGGCTATCACCTGGCTCGATGGTTTGTGGGCGCTCCAGAGGTTTGGGCTGAAAGGAATTGGGGTGTCTTTACTGTTAATCCGCTGCGGTGGCGCATCCAGGAGATGGAAACCATGCGTGGCCACGCTCGCGATGACTTCAGCGTTTACACCGCCCCATGGCCACGATTCTCCTACGCAGAGAAGCCGTGATGTCCGCGCCACAGAAGCCAAAACAGTATCGATGTCCAACGGTTTGATCGTCCGGAGATCGACAATCTCAACTTCAATATTCTCCTCCTTTAATT
Organism: Chthoniobacterales bacterium; assembly: GCA_035567275.1. Lineage (GTDB taxonomy): Bacteria > Verrucomicrobiota > Verrucomicrobiia > Chthoniobacterales > JAFAMB01 > DASZHC01. The sequence goes on from DATMQC010000094.1 coordinate 11,681, forward strand.
GCTCTGCGGCGGAAAGCGACTCGTGAACCATCGCGCTGTACGATACAATAGTCAGGTCTCGCCCAATCCTCGCGACCCGCGCCTTGTGAGGTGGAAGTCCAGTCTCCGTAAGAGCGCCGACTTTCAGACGGTTGTATAAATATTTGTGCTCACAGTAAATTACCGGGTCATCGATCGCGATCGCCTCCAAAAGCATGCTATACGCATCGTCGACCGTAGCCGGAGTCATGACGACCAAACCCGGAAAATGTGCGTACAGGGACTCCAGATTCTGACTGTGAAAGGGTCCGCTCCCGGGGTTTCCGCCCGAAGGAAGACGGATCGTGATGGGACAAGCCACCTGCGTTCGCCAAAAAAGGGTCGCAGCCTGGTTGACGATCTGATTAATCGCAACACTCGAAAAATCTGCGAATTGCATCTCGATGATTGGCCGCATTCCTTCGATTGCTGCCCCAATCGCGCTCCCCACCATTGCATCCTCGCTTATGGGTGCATCAATGACCCTGCCAGGAAATTCTCTCGCCAGGTTCTTGGTCGCCTTGAATGCTCCGCCGAAGGTAGCGATATCCTGCCCATAGATATACACACGCGGATCGTCCCGCAGAGCCCTTCTCTGTGCTTCACGAATCGCTTCGAGATACGTGATACTCATCGAATGGAATGTGCTTCTGCGACTGATTCAGTTGCGTAAGGGCACCAAGTCTCCTCACTCGGATCCGCTTGAGGTTCGCGCTGAGCAATTGCCACAGATTCTTCAACCTGCCGCTTCGCAACTTTTTTCCAGCTCTCAATTTGAGTTTCATCTGCCCATTTCTGCTTGCACAAATAAGACTCTGCGACCTTGAGGCAATCGCGACCAACAGGAGATTCGAGCAATCGCTTGTCTATATAGAACGCGTCGTCGTGTTCGGCATGGCCCGTAAGGCGAAGGCAAT
>DATMQC010000095.1:0-4818 GCA_035567275.1 Chthoniobacterales bacterium
ACCGGCCGCGGCCCTGGGGGTTGCGTTCAAAATGGGCCGGCGGCTGGGTTGCTCGTCAGTTACGTCCCGCCCACTTTTATGCAGCCCAGGAGAGACCAAGAGTACCGGGAATATAGAAACTGGAGCGGGATGCGCCTCCTCGCGCCTTGTCGGCGGCTCACTTTGGTCGCAACAAAAGGCATGTTATTTCGGGGACAGGATACTAGCAGGAGAGGATTGAACGCTGCGGCGACTGCTGGCTAGCGTGAATATCGTGCGTGCCTCCGCGCTTCCCGGAAAACTTGCATCGGTGGGTCGGAATTGAGCGTCTGGCTTCCCGTCAAAGAAAAGGAGCTACATCAACGTTGCTCCGGCTTCCGCGAGCGGGCTGCGTTCACCCTTTGTCAGGCAGACGTGCGCCGTTATCGCCTGGCCTTTCAAACGGTTTCGAGTATAGACTAAACCATTTGATCGGCTGTCTACGTACGGGTTATCGATCTGCGCCGGATCGCCTACCATGACAAGCTTTGAACCTTTTGACATGCGGGTTACCACGGTTTTTGCCTCAAGCGGCGTCAGTTGCTGAGCTTCGTCCAGAACAAAATACCTGTTAGGAATCGAGCGTCCTCGAATGTAGCAAAGCGCTTCGATTTCGACGATCCCCTGTTCGATCAACAGTTCATAGGGTTTCATCGCAAAGCTGCCGTTTGCTTGCGACGGGTCGCTCTGCTTTTTCTGTTTTTTGAATGTTTCCGACGAGATGTTGGTCGGAAGCACCAATTCAAACGCATCGTAAATAGACTGAAGCCACGGTTTCATTTTTTCATTCAGCGTCCCGGGCAAAAAGCCAACAGTCTCTCCCATTGCGACCACCGGACGGCTGACCGTCATGCCGCCAAAGATCTGTGACCAGAATAAGTGTAGACCTGCAGCAACGGCGAGCAGGGTTTTTCCGGTCCCGGCACGACCGTAACAGCTAACCAGCGCAATTCCCGGATCCAGAAGAGCGTCCAGGAAGCATTGCTGGCCGAGATTCATCGGTTTGATATGTACGCCGCGAGGATTGATAAGAGTGGGAGGCAATGTCAGCCGCTTGAGCAACCCGTCTCCGGCATGCCGCGTCGGGATGAGTTTGTCGGCTCCGGCAGACAGGAAAACGTACTCATTCAGGAAGAGTCCGGCGGCATCTTTTTTTTGGAGAGTGAGTTCCCGGGAACTGGCGAATCGCTGCAATGAGTGGGCGTCCACTTCGATGATTCGCTGGCGGTAGTCCTCGACATCGGTGACCTCAACCTTGTCGTTCTCGTAGTCTTGCGCCTCTACCCCGATCGCCAAGGCTTTGAGTTGCATGTTCAGGTCTTTCGTGACCAGGATGGTTCGCTCAGGGCACTTGCTCTTCACATGAAGGCAAAGAGCCAATATCCGATGATCCGGATTCTCCAGATCTCTAAAAACCTGCTGAAACTTTCTCTGTTCCCTGCTCAGTTTCGCCGAAGTCAGAAGTTCACTGATCGCGATGCGAATCGTGCCCCCGCCCGGTGTCCTCGCGCCGCGGACCACGAGCTTGCTGTTTTGATTGAAACATCGCGACAAAAAACGATGTACGGTCCGCGCGTTTGCGCCTCGTTCCGACTGCTCATTCTTGAACTTGTCCAATTCGCTTAGAACATCGATTGGAATCCAAACATGATTGTCCGCGAAGCGATACACAGAATGCGGGTCATGCAGAAGGACATTTGTATCAATGACGTAATTCTTGATATGTGACTCACTGCCATTGAGTAATTCCGGCAAGCGCGTGCGGTCAGACCGTTTCGCCGGATCGTGAAAAAGCCCGGGCTGATCTTCTGGGATATACATCTTTTTTTAGCAACAACCGCAACGGCCGGTGCCACAAAGGGAGCCAGACGAGGGACGTGTCCCTGTGGCGCGAGCCCCGGCCATTATGACACCCATGCCCCCGGCGATGACTCTTCGAACGCGCTGGCCGGTCTCGGGATCATGGGTCAGCGGAGAATCGTTCATGCTTTGTTTCATTTCAAAGCGTCGAACCGGAAAATCCGGTGAATCCGGCACCGTTTCATAGATATAGGTGGTCATTACTTCGATATATACTATTACTTGTGGACAAGGCTTAGCAAGCGAAAGCGTCGCGAAGAATTGTAAAGGTTATATACGAAAAAAGACGTTTTCATTTCAGCTGTGGAATTTCATTTTTGTAAAAATGAACAACCCTGTTTCTCCAATTCGCAATCGGTTTAAAGCCGCTTTGCACGAGAGTCGCGTCCAAATTGGTCTTTGGAGCAGTCTTTGCAGCCCTCTGGTCGCTGAGGTGATCGGCGGAGCCGGTTTTGACTGGATCGTTATCGATTCGGAGCATGCGCCTAACGAGCTACCCGATGTGGTTCATCAACTTCAAGCATTGGCCGCTGAATCGGTGGAACCGGTTGTCCGAATTCCGATTGCGGATCCGGTCGCCATAAAGCGCTATCTCGATGCGGGTGCTCGTTCCTTGTTGGTTCCGATGGTTAACAATGCTGCCACCGCCTCCGCGGTTGTCGTTGCGACGCGCTATCCACCGGCCGGTATTCGAGGCGTGGCAACAGCTCATAGGGCGAGTCGGTTTGGCAGGGTTAAGGAGTACCTTCGAAACGCGGTGGAGGCGCTTTGCGTACTTGTGCAACTCGAGACCAGAGAGGCTCTTCGAAACCTTGAGGAGATTGCTTTGGTCGAGGGCATCGATGGGATGTTCATCGGTCCCTCAGATCTGGCGGCAGACCTCGGACATCTTGGAAATCCAGGTCATCCGGACGTGCAGGCCGCGATTGCGGACGCGGTGGGGCGCGGAAAGAAATTGAATAAGGTGATGGGGATTCTCACCTCCGATTATGGTGAGGCAAATCATTATCTCGGACTTGGCTTCACTTTTGTGGCCGTTGGAAGTGATTTGGGAATCCTGGCGCGTCAAGCCGAAGCGCTTGCCGCCTCCTTTCGACATTGGAAGGGGTCGGGTGATAGCAACTAGTGTTCTCAAATACCTGGGGCCTTGTGACTTGTGCAAGGACTTGCGATCGGTGCATGCGGTGCATAACGCCGATTATTTTCGCATGGAGATGCTCGTGGATTCGTGGTCGGAGCATTTGAGGCAACACGCTCGAATCACCAAGCTCGAAAAGGAAGCTTGGGAAAAGGCCGCTTCCTACCACCTCGGACAGAAGCCGGTTCGCGCGAAGAGACGTTTGCTTTAACGAGCTGCCGAGGATGCAACCCGGAGTTTTTTGTCCGTTGACCGCGATGTATTTCTGTTAGGCCACCAAGCACGAAATGGGGCGGGGAGGGCAATTCATAATCATGGTGGAACATTCGGCGAATTTTTGATAAGTGCTGTGTGCGGTCCATTTCTTTACGCTGCAGTGCGGGCGGGCGTATCGAAATGGAAGGTCCACAACTTCAAACAATTACTTCCCCAGGCAAAATGAACCTAAGCTTCTCAAAATTCCCCGAGGGCGGTCTTATCGTAGTCATTATCGCGCTCGGATTGCTGCTGGCCATTTTTGGCGGTTCAGTACGACTACCCAAATTACAAACCAACCCGGATGGTAAACGCGAAAGAGTTTTCGAGACAAATGCGGCAGGCCAGAAAGTTCCGGCGTTTGAGTCAGTAAACAAATTCTTTAACGCGCGAACGCTTGTTCAGATCGCCAAAGACACCAGCTTCTTCGCGATTATGGCTGTGGGAATGACCGTTGTGATCATTACCGGCGGAATCGATTTGTCCATCGGATCGATGTACGCCCTGGCCTCCGTGTGCGGAGCTTTGGTCTTATCGCCGTACGGTCCGTCCGGGGGAGGTGGTGCAACGGTTCTTGGCGTTGTTGTGACGATTGGAGTGGGCGCGTTGCTGGGACTTCTCAACGGGGCGATGATCACCGCATTCAAAGTGCACCCCTTCATTATAACTTTGGGTACGATGGCTATCTACAGGGGCATCGCATTTGTCCAGACAAGCGGCCAGTCGATCGGAGGCTTCCCGGATGGTTTCCGCCAGTTTGTGCGCTGGGAGTTGTTACCCGACCTGAGTCTTGTACCGCTTATCGTAATGATCGTCGTGACCGTCGTGGGCGGGATTTTTCTAGCTCAGACAGCCATTGGCCGAAAAATCTACGCTGTCGGAGGGAATGAGATTGCCAGCCGGTATAGCGGGATTCGCGTTGGAAGAATCAAGTTGCTGGCGTATACGTTGACCGGGCTGACGGCCGGTATTGCCTCCGTCTTATCGCTCGGATATTACGGTGCCGGTTCTTCGGGAGACGGCCAGGGATATGAGCTCAATGTCATCGCTGCCTCGGTGGTTGGCGGTGCCAGTCTCATCGGGGGAAAAGGCACCGCTCTTGGGGCCTTGCTCGGAGCAGTGATTCTCCAAATGATTTCGAATGGCTTGGTGATCTTAAATATTCCTCAGAATTACAGCCAGATTGTCATCGGCATGGTCGTCATCGCGGCGGTGCTGCTGGATCAATTGAATGCCGCTCTCGCAAAGCGGCGATTGCTCGCAAAGACAAGTTCCATCAAGAAGGAGGTTGTAAAGTCGGGCGACACACCGGTTTCTCTCAAGCCCAAAACGACCTAATCCCAGAAAACGCGGAAAGCAGGGAGCTGGAAAACAGAAATGAGCATCGGTCAATTCTGCGGATGTTCCAGCTCCTGAGTTCCCCCAATTACCACAGACTATGGCTTTCTTATCAGTTGAAAATATCTCGAAAACATTTCCCGGAGTTCGCGCTCTGGATAATGTATCCGTCGATTTTGACAAGGCTTCTGTTCACGCTCTAATGGGCG
>DATMQC010000096.1:0-4600 GCA_035567275.1 Chthoniobacterales bacterium
CATTCGATTGCGGGTCCAACACGTTCTTTGCTGCACGTCATATCTCCATGGTGCCAACGCAAAAACTTGCCGTTGGCGGAAATCTCTCCACCATGGCGTGCGGACTCCCTTTTGTCATTGCGGCGCAGTTCGCTTATCCGGACCGGCAGTGCGTCGCCTTCGTGGGTGACGGCGGCTTCACTATGTTGATGGGCGAGTTTGCCACAGCGGCGAAATACAAACTTCCGATAAAGGTGGTTGTGTTAAAGAACAATCACTACTCACGAATCATCAGTGAGGATCAGGCATTAGGGATTCCACCGTTCGGAACCGAGCTGCAACCGATTGACTTTGTGCGTTTTGCCGAAGCGTGCGGAGGTGCCGGTTTCGCCTGTGCGCGGCCAGAGGAAGTGCGTCCTGCTCTTGAGGCAGCCTGGCGGATCGCTGACCGACCGGCATTGGTTGAGGCAACGATCGACAACGAAGCAGATGTGTCTCCGCCAGATGATTACCTTTCTCAAGCCTATCGCTAACGAGGCCGCGCCTCGGACCGGCGAGATGTATGGATGCGACCCTACCTGCCCCGTGTGATCGGGACAAGCGGCAGGCCATCGAACTGAGAATCGTCGCAAACCACATCATAACCGAAAGATAGTGGCACAAATCGAGGAAGAAAGAATTCACTCTGTTCTGTCTGGATTTAAGTCCCATTTTCTACCAAGCCGCTTCCTGAGCGGCTCCAGAGCCTGGAAATTTCGCGAGCGCTTTGACTCGTGAAATTTCCAGGCTAGGAACACGGATTTACGAATGCTTCTTGATTCTGCTTCTGAATTCTGAATTCTAAATGCTATCTCTTGCCTCTAATCCCGATGAATATTAAGCGCCTTTCAAAGATTATCCTCATGGCGGTTGTGCTTTCTTCGGGTCTCTCCTCCTGCTGCACGGTTAACCGCCGCCTGGGGGCCTACGGAATTGGGCCTGACGCCCCTTTAGATATCAGCCCGCCGCTCAATGGCGATTTGACTGCTCGATTGGCGCTGTCAAATTCGGATTGCGATTGACGACGCTAGGATTCTCAGTTTAATCCGGAATCCGAAGTGTGGAAATCGTTCTCGTGCTCCCCATCAAGTCTGGTAGGATGTCATTGGCGATCAAAGTGTTGTGAAATTCTGATTTACGCGAGCAAAGCCCCTGTACAGGAAGGTCCGTCGAAAACACTCAGTCATTTCACACTTGTCCCCTGCCCTGCAACAAATCCTTGGCATGCTCGACTGCTGACTTGCTTTTCCCTCCCAGCATCCGCGCCACCTCCTCGATTCGCTGGTCGCCGACAACCTCCGCCAGCGCTGTTCGCGTGCGCCCGCCGGTAACCTCTTTGCTTACGAAAAAATGATTGGTCGCAGCCGCCGCGACCTGAGGCATATGGGTTATTGCAAGGACCTGCCGATTGGTGCCTAAGGAACGCATCTTGGCACCGATCGAGTGCGCAATTTCTCCGCCGACATTCGCGTCGATTTCGTCAAACACCAGCAACCCCACCGAGTCCTGCTGAGCCAAAGCCGTCTTTATCGCCAGCATCAAACGCGAAATCTCGCCGCTCGAGGCGATCGCACGGAGAGGTTTGGCCGGTTCGCCAGGATTCGGAGCGAAAAGAAATTCGATCGTCTCAAACCCGAGGGTTCCGGGTTGCGCTCGGGCATTGATTTGAATTTCGAAGCCCGCTTGTTTGAACCCGAGGTCTTTAAGATGGGATCGGATAACGTGCGCAAGCTTGGCCGCTGTCTTTGATCTCGCCTCGGACAGTCCTCTTCCTTGAATTTCAACCCGCTTCTGCGCCGCCTGCAATTTGGAGTCAATTTGAGCGAGCGCTTCATCCCGCCGGTTGAATCGCTCCACCAGCAGCGCCAACTCCTGCGCCAATGCTATCAGTCCTTCTTCATCGCGATCGTGTTTGCGCTGTAGAGCCTGAAGAAGATTCAGTCTTTCCTCTATCTTCTGAAGTGCTTCGGGATCGATTTCCACCCTGGTCTGATAGTCGATCAGGTTGCGTTCCAACTCCTCCAATTCGATGGCCGCCGTTTCATGAGAGCGCAGAAAATCGGATGTCAATTCGTCCAGCCGATTCAATTCACGCAATTGACGCGCGATGTCGGCCAACTGGCTTGAAACGGAGTCCTCGGCCTCCGAAAGCCGCCGCAAAATCGCTCCGGAAATCTCCAAAAGACGACGCGCGTTTGAACCGACGCTGTGACGTGATTGAAGAGCCCGCAACTCGCCACTCTTCAGTTCCGCCGCTTCAAGCTCCTGCAGTTGATGTTCCCAGAGACGCAGATTTGCGTCTGATGTCTCGCGAAGTAACTCTTCGCGCTCTTCTCTAAGCTTGCCAAGCGTGCGGTACTCCTCTTGATAAGCATCCAATAACTTTGCAGCGCCCGCGAACGCGTCGACCAAGGCCAGTTGATGTTCGGTCGACAGCAACGATTGATGATCGTGCGGCCCATGAAGGTCGACCAGGCCATCGCCGATCTGCTTCAGGACAGCCACAGTTGTCTGCGATCCATTGATGAACTGGCGATTGGCTCCAGAGCTGGAATAGATTCTTTTGAGAAGGAGTTGGCCATCCTCGCAGGGATCGATTCCCTGGTCTTCCAGAATCCGGTTCATATCCGAGGCCTCATCAAGTTCGAAGGCCGCCTCAACCGAACATTGATCAGCACCAGTCCTAATCAAAGTTTTGTCCGCACGCTCGCCGAGCACCAATTTCAATGCACCGAGAATCACAGATTTCCCCGCGCCCGTTTCCCCTGTCACGACAGTGAAGCCGGATGCCAGATCCCAGTCCAGAGACTCGACAAGAGCCAGGTTCTTGATTCGTAGCGATCGCAGCGTTGCGGGCACAGAGCGATTATGTAAGGGTGCCGCGGTATTTTTTCAATAAATGCTAGCGATCACATTTTTGGGAACCGGGACATCAATGGGAGTGCCTGTGATCCGCTGCACATGCGACGTCTGCCGGTCCGAAGATCCGCGAGACAAAAGGCTGCGGTCCTCTATCTACGTGGAAGCAGACGACCGTTCCTGGATCGTGGATACCGGCGCCGAATTCAGGATACAGGCACTACGGGCGAACATTCAGAAAGTTGATGCCGTGCTTTATACGCACGCGCATGCGGATCACATCATGGGATTTGATGACCTTCGTCGTTTCAGTTCGCACAACAGCAGCGGCCTTCCCATTTATGCCTCGCGTAAAACCATGCAGGATCTTTCACGCGTTTTTCATTATGCCTTTTCCGGGGAAGCCCGTTTTCCAGGCTACATTCATCCGGACCCGCATGTGATTGAGGGCCGTTTTCTTCTTGGCCGGACAGAGGTTTGCCCGATTCCAGTCGAACACGGGCGCGAGCACGTCTTCGGGTTTCTATTTCGTCAAAACGGTCGTGGACTGGCGGCGTATATAAGCGATTGCAAAACTGTGTCCTCCAAAGGGTTGGAAGAACTTCGCGGCGTTGAGACGCTCATACTTGGAACGCCGTGCCGCAGGCCTCATCCAACCCATATGAACCTTGCTGAGGGAATTGAACTTGCACAAAGTATAAATCCGCGCCGGGTGTTCTTTACCCACCTCAGTCATGATTTTGGTCATGCAGCGACTCAGGGGGAGTTGCCGCCCAATGGATTCCTTGCCTACGACGGGCTGCTGCTGACGTTATAGTCGCAAACCTGGCGCTGCCCTCTCTCCAGGACTTGTGGTGAAAGCGCTTGAGGGGCAAAGAGTTAGAGGTTCTTGAGCCGTTTGACGCTCTTTAAGCGGGCAGGACCGCACCTCTGAGGAGAGCATTCTCGCCGAGGTCAGACTGGTAGGGTCGCATCCCCGAGGCGACCGCGTTTTGCGATGTGTAGCTTTGGAACTCCGGTCCGCTCGGAGATCGGACCCTCCCAGCGCGCCGTCTCGCGTTGGTCTCTATATAACGCGCCTTTTATATAACTCGCGTATAGCGCGCGTGCGAACCGAGAACCCAAGTTTCTTGGAATAGATCCGCGCGATTCGTAACCCACGGTGGGGGCAGATCTCCGAGCTGCCCGCCGAGAATAGCGTCCTTGCCTTACGAGTCTGCCTCCTTAGAACGGCCGGCTCGGAGATCCGGCCCTACCTCGCTAGCCTGCCAACAATCGCTTTAGAACGCGCAACCACCCACAATGTGGCTCTCTAGCGTAATTTCTAACTCTTTGCCTCGGCAGCTTCCACCACCAGTCCCTGGAGAGCCAGGAAGTCAGGCAATCTCGCGGCAGAAAACGGTTCTTGTGTTATGGGACCCGAAGTGTAATAACATTTTATTCTATTGTTTTATGGTTTCGACAGCTCAAGAACGATCTGCGGTTGTTACCATTCTCGCCATTTACCGGCAGGGATTCGATCAAGACCTTCTTCGGGTGCGGGAACCGCGTACTCACATTGCGGAAAAATGGACGGAGCTTGAATGGCAGGCGCTTTGGTACTCCGGAGCGTTCGGAACCACTTTTCGATCGACCGGCGGAGCTCTTGTCGAAATCATTCAATTCGGATTTTGGAATCGGGAGTCCGGCCCCGATTTTGTGCATGGAGCCATTCGAATTGATG
>DATMQC010000097.1:0-4859 GCA_035567275.1 Chthoniobacterales bacterium
TTCCCAATTCTTAGCAAACTCGTCCACGTTTTCCTTGGTCACAGGAATCAATTGCCCTTTCACGAATGCTTGTTCAGGTTTCTTGTTGTTGGCCACCATGTCGTAAAGCAGGTCGACCGTCGTGCTGCCCCACTCATAGACCTGCTGAGCCAGCAGCACTTGAACGTGACCGCTCTTAACATAACCGAGCTGAGCCGGCAATGCGTCAACCGCGACAACCTTAACGGACCCAGGAGCGAACTTCAGCGCGTTATCGGTGAACAGCGGCCAGCCGCCGATCATCGCCCAGCCCGTGATTTCAGGATGCGCCTGCATCACCTGCTCGACCTTCGCAGCCGCATCTTGTGGAGTTTCCTTATGGTAGAAGGCATCCAGAATCTTGATGTCAGGATATTTCTTTGCTTCTTCTTTCACGCCCTGCACGCGTTTCTGCAGATTGGGAGCGTTCTGGTTTCCAGCCAGGATCGCGACGACTCCTTTGCCGCCCATCGCTTTGGCCAACTCTTCCATAACCTTGTGACCGCAATCGATATCATCGGTGCCAAAGATCGCGAACCGCTTACTCTTTGGTGCATCTGAGTCAAACATCGCCACGGGCACACCGCTATCGACCGCCTTGTTGATTGCGTCGGTAAGCTTGTTAGCGTCAGAGGCGCTGACGGAAATACCGCTTGCGCCAGCATTTACCAATTGTTCAATGGCATCGGCTTGCTTTTGGGGATCTTCTTCGTTCGGCGTCCGCCAGTCAATTTTGATGTCTACACCCTTTTCCTGGCTCAACTTTTTTGCTTCGTCCTCAGCACCGGTCTTCGCTGCCTGGAATACCGGATTGTTGTTGGATTTGGCAACGACGCCAAATGTGTAGGTCTTTTCCGCGGCAAAACAAGTGGCCGCGGCCAAGCCGAGAAGGCTTGTTACTGTCAGGCTGAATTTCCTAATCATTTTGTTTGGGGGCTTGTAGAAACTGGAATGTCGCTGGAAGCGATCACTTCCTTTTTTATGCGCCCAGTCTTAGCCAACAAACGTCTGTTAGCCAACCAGGCATTGAATTGGTCAAACAACACGGCCGCAATCACAACCAGACCGATGACGATCTGGCTGTAGTTTTGCGGAATGTTGAGAATGACCAAACCGTTTGAAATCATTTGAAGGATTACCGCCCCGAGTAAGGCTCCCAAGGCTGTTCCCTTCCCTCCGACAAGACTTGCACCGCCGACCACAGCTGCGGCAATCACATTCAGTTCGTAACCCTGACCGTCTCCAGATGAGCCGGCGCCGTAGTAGCCTAACGATAGCATCGCCGCAATTCCGGCAGTTAGCCCGGAGATGGCGTAGACCAGAATTTTCACTCTTCCCACCCTGATGCCGCTATAGCGACTCGCCGTCTCGTTGCCACCGACCGCATAGACCTTGCGCCCAATCGCCATTTTCGACAGCAAGATACCGCCGATGATCATGACAATAATCATCACGACTAACGGAACCAGACTCAGACCGTTAAATTCCTGGCGAACAAATGCGCGAAACATTTCCGGAAATTCACCAATCGATTGTCCGTTCGTCTGCACGAACGCAATGCCGCGATAAATTGCCATCGTACCGAGTGTGATAATGAACGGATGAACCTTAAAAGCGACGATCATCGATCCGTTTGCAAGGCCACTGAGTACGCCGACCCCAATTGTGACCAGGATGCCAAACAGCGTTCCACCGATACCGCCTGAAGACCCCGCCTGGTTGAGAAAGATCGCTCCGCAGACAGAAGCCAACGCGTAAGTTGCTCCCACCGACAGGTCGATCCCACCTGTGATAATAACAAATGTCATACCGACCGCCATGATCGCAAAAAAACTCGTGTCCTTAGCGATCTGCACAAGTGTCTTGGCATTAAAGAACTTGTTTACCGTTTCGAATGCCGGGACGTCTTGTCCGTTAGCATTCTTTGTCATTACACGTTCCTGTTTGCCTTCCGCATTAGTGTGGAATTTTGGAAGTTGAACTGTGCCGCCGAAGATTGCCAGAAGCAGGCCAAGTACAATGATCGCAAGGATCAGGCCGCCTTCAGGGAATTTAGAGAAACTGAAGCTGAACTTGCCGGGGGAAGCCATTGGGGGTAGCGCCTTCTATTATGCTTGCGGAGGTTATTGTCAAGAGGGAGACCCCGGCATTTTGAGCGCCAAAGTGCGTCTTTGACATGTCATAAGACAGCTCCGCCAAGCACATCAGCAAACACGCCCCGTTCCGACGATGCAATTAAAAACTTTACGACAAACGTTGAATTTTTCTTCCGGATAATCCATCAACCCGTTTTTCAGGGAGGGCACACCAGCACGTCACTGCACAACCTGGACCGGGGTGCCGAGCTTGACCCGGGCGTAGATTTGGGGCGCAATTTCGGCCGGCATTCGGATGCATCCGTGAGAAGCGGCATAGCCCGGCAAGATTCCGACGTGCATACCGACCCCTTCACTAGTCAGTCGCATAAAATAGAACATCGGGGCACCTTCATAATGAGTGCCGCTGGGAGCCGAGTCGATTTTCGAACTGATGCCGGAGCGAACAACTCTTCCCCGGGAATCGACAAAGTTCCCGTAAATGTTCGACCGATGGTTGGGATCTTTCTGGATGATTGTGAAGTTGCCGGTTGGCGTGAATCCGGCCTTTTTTCCGGAAGAAATCGGCGTGTCGATGGCGAGCTGATTACCAGCATAAACGTATGCCCGCTGCCTGGACAAAGAGACGAGCACCGAGGCGTTCTCGGGCGCCAGTTGCGCCAGAACGGTCTTGTTAATCACGGCCGGCGGCTGCTTGGAAATGAGTTGCTGTGCCGGAGTTATTTTGGGACGGCGATCCTCGGCTCCGGAGGGCCCAACGGCCAGCCAGAGAGAACTCAAAACCAAGATGGCAGTTTGCAAACGTCGCGATAAATGGTCCATCTGTCGCCTGATACTGGGCTACGCATACTGGATTCTTTCCCATGGAATCAATCAAATAAGCCTTTACTTATCGCTGGCTCCATTCCGCTTAGCCGGCTTATCAATGAAGGTATGGTTCATCTAATTGATGCACTGCACCTCGGAACACCCAATGTTATTTCCATCGGACTGCTTCAGGCGGCCCCGGGCGAGCTGGTGCTGGTCGACACCGGACCGGAATCCGTCTTTACCGCCGTCGCTGCTGGAGTTCAAAAACTCGGATTCGAACTTCGCGACGTCCGATACATCCTGGCGTCGCATATCCACCTGGACCACACCGGAGCCGCCTGGCGCTGGGCGAGAGAAGTCGGAGCAAAGATCTATGTGCATCCGAATGGCGCGCCTCACCTGGTTAATCCTTCGAAGTTGCTGTCCAGCGCTACAAGAATCTACGGAGACAAGATGAACTATTTGTGGGGAGCGACCGAGGCAATACCGGAAGAGCAAGTTATTGCCATGACGGATTCCGATTTTCAACTGGGCGGTCTGCGGCTCAGAGCTATTGCAACCCCGGGACATGCCAATCATCACAACGCATATTGGATCAAATCTCAACGGATCCTTTTCGCCGGAGACGTTACCGGCGTCCGGATTGGAAGCGGGCCTGCGATACCCCCGCTTCCTCCGCCGGAGATCAACCTGGAACTCTGGCGAGATTCGCTGGAGAAGATTCGCGCACTCAAGCCGGCATCGATATATATCACGCATTTCGGCCAAGTAAGAGAGCCCACCGCTTCGCTTGACGAACTCGAGAGGCGGCTAGCCAGCTGGTCGGACTGGATAAAACAACGCCTGAACGAAGGCAAATCGGAACGAGAAATCATTCCCGAATTCGAGCTTTTTGTCGAACGCGAGTTGCTTGCGGGTGGTGCCACTGAGGAAGAGGTGGAAATATATGAACAAGCTGACCCGGCATCAATGAGTGTCGCAGGCTTAGCTCGATATTGGCGCAAGCACCATCCTGAGGAGGTTCCCGCCGCGAGCGGAGGGAGATAGAACATAACTACCTGTGAACAAGTAGCTTATGCGATAAGCTCGCATCGGTGCCATGCGGTGATTAGGCCGATTAGCTCATTGTGCGAATGAAGATGGGAACCTTGTTCTCGTTGTACCGCTAATGAATCACTCTCTTCCGCACCCGAGGTTCACTCCAGCGTACTCAAGAATTTTGATGATGCCAAAAACAAGCAATGCCGGTTTCACAAGCAGGAACGCCAGTTTCACTGCAACGCCCAACAACTTTCCTACCGGTAGCAAACAGAAAAGGAAGCCGCTCACGAAAGCCAGAAGAACGGCTTTTAAGGGTTCTTCGCGGACTTGGTCTTCGATCTTTTTCCACATCTGGCTCAGGTTCTTGTCCATATAATCAGATTGGTATCGAACAATATCACCAGACATCGTCCAGCATAAACCTATATTCGCATTCAGTTCCGAAAGAGGATGCGCTCAGCCTGCGCAAATCTTATTGCGACTGATCGGAGGTCGCAGGGATGTCGCCGGGCCGGACAAGCGGTGCACTCTCGCCGCTTTCGGGCGCAAGGGGCGCGGAATCGCTCGGCGGGCTCGGTAAGGCTGAATCGGAAGCGCTCGGAAGGTCGGGCCCCGATGTGCATGATGAAATAAGGAGGGCAACCCCGACAAGAAGGAGACTCTCTAGTGTACCGTCTCGCATATAATGGTGATGTCGCCGCAGGTCAGTTGGCTGTTTTTCAAGGCGCGAGCGACGAGCATATCTAGATTGATACGTAAGGAGCGAGCAACGCGGAAAAACAGCCAACCGGCCGCGGCCCGGAGGGTTGCGTTGAAAATGGGCCGGCGGCTGCGTTGCTCGTCGGTTACGTATCGATTCAGATATGCGCCCTCCTCGCGCCTTGCCGGCGGCCC
>DATMQC010000098.1:0-2905 GCA_035567275.1 Chthoniobacterales bacterium
ATCAAGCGATCGCTGACATCCGTCTCGCGACTATTTCTCCGTTAGGCGAAAGTTGGAGAACCAATAGGAGGCGGGAACCGCTGACAAGTTGGAGAACGTCAAGCGTCCGGAGGTGGCCGAATCGCTAGCATGGAACAAGACGGTGCACTCAGTCCAGTCTTCCGGAATTTGCAAGGTTGTACCCTCCGCAAGTGAGGATTGAATGCCGTCGGTTTTTTCCGGAACGACGTAGACATAACGCGCAGGCGTACTTTTCGCCTGAAATTTCAATTCGTACGTTTTTCCCGATTCCATAGCAATCCCAGGAGCGCGTAGTTCAACGCTCCAGAACTCGGTTCCTAGTTTCGAAACAGAAACCATTACCGCCGGTTGATTGCCCGGACCTTCATTGGTGACGGCAGATTGGGCATCAGAACCCTGAATCGCCTCCAGGTGAAACTGATTCGGTTCGATTCTGGTCTCCCCGCCATGGACGGCCGGGACGGCGAATAAGACGAAAAGAGCCGCCAGGTTAACTCTCATGAGGGATAACATTCTGCCGGGTCTCCACACAACATTCAAGCTTCCCGCCAAATCGCCTGGCGGCAAATCAAAAAGCGGCGATGACCGAACTGGGACCAGCCCGCCGCACGTGCCACCTGGCGCATTTCCTCGAATGAAAATGCACGGCGCATCGATAGCCGACCGTCAAAGCGGGTCATCGGCTCTCGAAAAACAAGAGCCGTGAGCGCATAAACACCTATCATTCCGAGGTCGGTTCGCTCAAGGTCTGAAAACAAAATGTTTCCGCGTGTCATGAGTCCCGTTTGCCGGACCAATGTGACTGCCTCCTCGTCAGAGAAATGATGGAGCGCCAGGGAACAGAAAACAAAATCCACCGGTGAGCTTGGCTCAAAGTCAAGTACATTGCCGGCTACATAAGTAATCTCAGGATAAGAACCCGACCGTTCCTTTGCCAATTCAAGCGTCGCCTGCTGAAGGTCCACCGCCGTAATTTCAATTGGGATAGCGTTATGCCGGCACCAATCCACGATGAATCGCGGGATATCTCCAAATCCCGTACACAAGTCCAGCAGCCTGACCAGCTTTCCGCGCCGAAGCCAACGGCGCAGGAAGTAACGAACGAGCAAGTGGCTCCCGAAGTACCGATTCAACTTTTCGAGGTTCTCCAGATCGGTCTGAAGCTCCTTCGACACCTGCTGGGAACGATCCATCATTTCCATGATTGCTGGATCGAATTGACGCTCAGGAGAGAAAAAATTCGTATACACCTAGCGAGGCCGCCCCTCAGACCGGCGAGCGGTAAGGATCTCAAGGTCGCGTTGGGAGCAGCGCCGATTGGGCCAAGCGGCCTCGCTCTTGCGGGACCGAAATTTTGGTAAAGGTAGGAGCCATTGCCCGGTCGTGATCAGCATACTGGCTTTTGGGCTTTTAATTGGTGCGTGCATTTAAAAGTGGGTTGGGAATCCGGCACCTTTAGGTTCCGTGGTCCCGCTTATAGAATCCTTGAAAAGCAAAACCACCCAATGATTAATGTGCGGATACGGAAAAAAACTTGACTCATCTGCAAAGAGTTTTGCTTTTCAAGGATTCTAACCGTGACGGTCAGCTATCCGGGTTGAGCTCCGCTACGTCCTGCCGATCTGAAAAATCATGCTTCGGCGCGGTCGCGGTATCCATCGCGAGGACTTTCTGCGCTGTACGCTCATCGCTCACGATGACGTCAATACAGCCGGTGCGGAGCGCTCCGAGAATCGCGCTAACCTTATCCTCTCCGCCTCCAACAGCGATGACCGGCTTGATCTTCCGAAGTTCGTCAAAGGTCAGGCTGATGACGCGGTTGTCGAAATCCGTAAGGACGGGACGCCCCTGAATATCAAAATATCGGCACGAAATATCTCCAACGGCACCCTTTGCCTTCAACTCGTCAATCATCATTGGATCAAAAAACCCAGCCGACACAACAGTTGCATCATGGCTGACTTTGCCGATGCCGATCATCGCCCGCGACGATGATCGCGCCATTTCCAGACATGCACGTATATTTCGGTCCTCAAGCAATATGTCCCTGATTCTAGCTGAGCTGACTACGGCAGGAACCGGCAGGTGGTATACCTTTGCTCCCAGTTTTTCAGCCATGATACCCGCAAGCCGTATCGGGTTAAAAGATTCACCGCTGTTCAGACAGCCGATCGCCTGAGCCAATACGATGCTATCAAATCTCTTACCCGAGAGCGCACGTGCGACCTCCAAAACAGTGGCTCCCCATGCAGTTGCGAAAACTTCTCCCGGTTGCAGTGTATTTTCCAGGTAAAGAGCGCCGGCTTTCCCCAAAGCCTGCCGGATTTCGAGCGAGGTCGCTCCATCGGGCGTCGGCACAATACACGCGTCTTGGAGACCAAATCTGACCCTTAGTTCCTGCGCCAGAGAAAGCCTGCTGAGTAAGTCGGGTCGAAGCGTGATGCTCACGATTCCGCGACTGCGTGCGCGTGATAACAAGTTCGCTACTGTCGGCCTCGAGACGTGGAGCTGCCTGGCAATCTGTGCTTGGGTCAAGTTGTGATGATAGTAAAGCCAGGCCGCGTTGATAGTGGCATCCATTTCAGTTCCGAATGTCTTTTCCGGAAATGCGGGAGTTTTGCGCTTCATCGAATTGCAAAGGGATTCGCCGGCGGCACGCTACTGTAGCGCGAGAAGTGCAAGCATCCTGCCCGTCCGGCCTTTTTCCATGCGATAAGAATAAAACCTATTCAAATCTGATCCCGTATTTTCGCCACAATCAAACACTCGACGCACACCACTCTGTTTCAGTTGCTCGACGATTTCTGCAGCAAAGTCCACTTCGTAATGAGGCGGCCTGATACAGGGACTCAACTGTGCCGTGGCATCACCGGGGTCGGTTCCA
>DATMQC010000099.1:0-6952 GCA_035567275.1 Chthoniobacterales bacterium
CTTAAGCATCGGACACGGCCGGAAACCTGGTCCTTCGTGCGCAGCCGGGCGAAATATCCGTGGATGGTTCCTTTCTATCGAATTGAATGGGCGTTGATGTGGATAGCCTATTGGCTTAGCGGTTGGGCCTTTCTCGAAGTACTGGAATACCTTGGTACCCTCTCGTTGCTGCTCGCGGTAATTTCCTATTTTTCGGAGAGCGGCGATCGATTGAAGCAAAAGCATTATCAGGCCTGGCAGGTTATCAATTCGGCGCAATCGAAAGGTGGCAGTGGAGGAAGAATCGATGCCCTCGAAGAGCTGCATGCGGACGGCGTGGCACTGGTTGGAGTGGATGTGAGCGACGCTTTTCTTCAGGGAATTGATCTCAGGGGCGCCGACCTGCTTCGCGCAAATTTCCGGGGCGCAGACGTTCGCGGGGGAAATTTCAGCAAGTCGCTGCTGGAATATGCCGACCTCAGTTCCGCAAATTTTCGCGGGGCGGATTTTCGCTCGACCGACTTGCGAAGAGCGTCTCTGGAGGATGCTGATCTGAATGGAGCGGATCTAAGCGATTCGGATCTTGAGGGCGCTAATCTTTCAAAAGCCGATTTACGCACCGCCGATTTGCGTGACTGCAAGTGGGAAAAGATCTCGGACATCAAATTGGCGAACATCCTTGGAATCAGGAACGCACCGCCTGGGTTTGAAAAATGGGCGCTTGAACATGGAGCCGTGTCAGTGGAATCGGATAATGATTGGCAGGCGCTGATTTCCAAGTGACGCCGGAACCGGCCTGCGCGACATGCTTGGTGACCTACCGATGCAGGCCAGGCGAATCGGTGGGAGAATTCTATCATTGACAGAAAGCTTGAAGGATGAACTGCGGAAAATGATTTGTGAGTCTGGTGGGCTAAATCTGGGCTAGACTCTGCGCCGTGGAATCTTTCAGCTACCTCTCGGTCCTGCTCTCGATTGTCCTCGGGTTGGCGATCACGCAAGTTCTGCAAGGCTTTCGCGGGCTTATCCTGGCTAGGGCAAAGGTGAAACTCTATCCCCCGACTTTGATATGGGCCGGGTTCGCATTGCTCATAGCCATTCAGGCGTGGTGGGCGAGTTTCAGCATGCGGACGCGGGCCAATTGGACGTTCGTGGCGCTGCTTGTCATCATGCTGCAGGTAATCAGCATGTACATGGTCGCGGCTCTGGTCCTGCCAAACGTCAATGGGGATGCCATCGTCGACCTTCGCGATCACTATTTCGCGCATAGAACTTGGTTCTTCGGAGCGGTGTTTGGGAGCGTCTTCTTCAGTCTGGCGAAAGATCTCGCGCTCTACGGGCATCTGCCCGGTCAGATTGACTCGATGTTTCTATCGATCTTTGGCGTAGCGGCGATTGTAGCCGCGATCACTCGGCAGGAGTGGCTTCACAAGCTGCTGGCGCCCATTATGGTTTTGCTGTTCTTGCTCTATATAGCCCTACTATTTGCGCGACTGTAGCGGGATCCGCGTTGGTCGCCAGAAAATGGCAGGCCTTTTCACGGAACCGATTATCTTGCTGGATCGCTTCGGTCAGACCTCCAAGTGCTTGCGAGGTAACAAATAGTTTTGGACGTAATCTTTTACTGCTCCTTCCAAAGTAAACTGCGGCCCTTGGTATCCGGTGGCCTTCAGCTTTTCAATGGAAGCTTGCGTATAGTACTGGTATCTGTCCCGGATCGTTTCAGGCATTTCGATAAACTCGATCTTCGGGGTCTGCTCCAGCGCAGCAAAGACGGCCTTGGCGAGGTCAATCCAGGTACGCGCCTGACCCGATCCGAGATTGTAAAGGCCATTTGCCTTGGGCGCCGTTGCCAGGTGGAGCGTCATCTCAACCGCATCTTTCACGTAGAGAAAATCGCGCATTTGTTCACCGTCTCTAAACTCAGGTTTGTAACTTTTGAACAACCGAATTTTTCCGGCTTCGCGCACCTGATCAAACGCTTTGTTGACGAGGCTGCGCATGTCTCCCTTGTGCCACTCATTCGGGCCATAGACGTTGAAATATTTTAATCCAACGATCTTTGACAGGAGGCCTCGTCTCCGCGCAAACAAATCAAAAAGTTGTTTTGAAAACCCGTAGGCATTCAGCGGTCGCAACGATCCGATGCCGGCTTCGTCATCCTTCATTCCCATCGAACCGTCGCCGTAGGTGGCCGCGGAGGAGGCGTAGATAAACCGCGCTTTGATTTGCGAAGCCCAATTGCATAGAATGGCAGTATAATGGTAGTTATTTTCCATCAGGTAGCCGACATCGCGTTCGGTCGTTGAGGAGCAGGCGCCGAGATGGAAAACCCAGGCGATTTCTCTCAACGGGTACCGGTAGCCGTCGACTTTTTTGAGAAGCGCTTCCGCCGCGATATAATCGTCGAATTTCAGCGGGGCAAGATTAAGCCATTTCTCGTCATTGGAGAGTTGATCCGAAACAAGGATATTGTCCAGTCCGAGCTTGTTGAGGGCCCAGATGAGAGCGCTTCCTATGAAGCCTGCCCCGCCGGTAACCAGTATCCTGCCTCGACCTAATTCATTCACAATTTGAATTCTCGCCACAATGGACGTTGATTGCGCAATCAAAAGATCCTGAATGCTCAAAGGTCAACGCAATTTTCTTGTGCTCGCGGCGGTATTCCTCGCCGGCCTTCTGGCCGGAAGCGGGCTGATCATTTTCGCTCCATCCAGATCGGAACCGCCGCCCGACACTTCCAAACTTCAGGATTTGCTGAGAAATACGGCGCAAAGAAATATGGGCGTTCCACCGCTGACCGATGTGGAGGTCGAGTTATCGATCGAGCGTGACAAACTCGACAAGGAAGTGGAAAGAATCAAGGACTTGGCGGCAAAATTTGGTGGTGCGGCGATTGTCGCTACCGAAGACGAAAGGGGCACGGAAGTGCTGGCGCAAATTTCGTCTCGGTTAGCGAACCAGTTTGTTGAAGCGGTCAAACATCCTGAGAAAGAGGCCGCTGCCGGAACAAAGTCGGACGGTGAAGCGA
This sequence comes from Chthoniobacterales bacterium, assembly GCA_035567275.1. Taxonomy (GTDB): domain Bacteria; phylum Verrucomicrobiota; class Verrucomicrobiia; order Chthoniobacterales; family JAFAMB01; genus DASZHC01. The sequence goes on from DATMQC010000099.1 coordinate 3,011, forward strand.
GGGATTCTCTTGTAGAAATAAGGCTGACATTTCAGAGCTGACAGACGGGAGCGGCGTGGGAAAAGTTCTAGTGACTTTTGCTCTGCGGCACGAGGGGGCTCCGTTCGCCAGGAGGCTGACTCGGCGCGCTGTCAAAAATGGGTTGGTTCTCGGCCACATAGGAACGCAGGAAATAGCTGTCTGCTGGCTCGGAGTTGGAGTTGAAAACCTCGAGTTGTTCGAGCGCACCGTTGCGGCGTTGCGGCCTCATTTGATTATCAATTCCGGTTTTGCCGGCGGGATTCGCTCACTCCTCGAGGCGGGCGATTTCGTTTTGGCAAAAAATTATTCTTCTCCAGAGACGCTTGTCGGTACCAGCCATGTCTTTTCTGCCAGCGGCAACCTGGTCAGCGTGACCGGGATTGTCGGACCCGAAACAAAGGCTGATCTGAGACTCCAAGGCAATATACTGGCAATCGATATGGAGACTGAGAGGGTAGCGACAATCTGTCGCAAACTTGCTGTCCCGTTGCTGACGGCAAGAATGATTTCAGACCGAGCGGATGAAGCTCTACCAACTGTATTTATCGGTGGAAAGCTACAAGGTCTTGAGGATGTTTTTCATGCGATCCATTTTGCCGGACGGATGCTTGTCTTGCGGAAAAAGTTGGCCACGCGGTTGTGTCATCTCATTGAAGAGCTTATCAGGGAATCGGCCAGCAATGGCGTCCATTCCTGCGCTTAGTCTTCCTCGGGTCGGAGCTCGCGTTTCAATAATCGTTCGATTGCCTCGGATGGTGGCGCGTTTTCGTACAAAATCGAATAGACCTCGTCGATGATTGGCGTCTTGACCTCAAGCTTCAACGCGCATTCCCTCGCGCTTTTCGTTGTCGGAACGCCTTCGGCTACCATTTGCATGGAATGCTGTATTTGACCGAGCGTTTCTCCGCGTCCCAGGCGCTCGCCGACTCTTCGATTCCGGCTATGGCGGCCAAAGCATGTGACCACCAGATCACCAACACCGCTGAGTCCTTGAAAGGTTTCCCGCTTCCCGCCAAGTGCCGATCCGAGTCGGATCAATTCGGCGAGAGATCGCGTAATGAGAGCCGCTTTTGAGTTGTCACCCAGACCGAGACCATCTCCGATGCCCGCGGCAATCGCGAAAATATTTTTCAGCGCGCCGCCGACTTCGATCCCTACAAGATCTGAGCTGGTGTACGTCCTGAATGTCTTAGTCGAAATGATTCTCTGCAGACGTTTTCCTATCTCTTCAGTGGGAGTGCCGATCACCGAAGCGGTCGGGACCGATCGCCCAACTTCAGCGGCATGATTCGGGCCGGAAAGCACTGCAATCGGGCATCCCGGGAAGATCGAAGCGAGAATCTCGCTCATTCTGAGACCCGTTCCTTTTTCCAAACCTTTCACGGCCGAAACGATTAGGGCGGTAGAGCCAGGGGAAGCGGACGAAACCAATGATTGAGAAAGAGTCCGCAGGGCTGTCGAAGGCGTTGCAAAAAGGATTGTCTCTGCGTTCGCCGCCTCGGCCAGTTCACCTGTGATGACGACCGACGCAGGAATCAAGACCCCGGGAAGATACCGATGGTTATTGCGCTCACGATTCAAAGTATCGGCGAATTCTGCCTGCCGGCTCCAAAGGCAAACATCGTACCCGTTGTTCGCAATAAGCACAGCGAGCGCTGTTCCCCAGCCGCCCGCCCCAACTATCGAGACCCTGCCCATGAAGTAGCGCCGTTTCCTTTCAAACTAGTGTCCTGTCCCCGAAATAGCATGGTCTTTCGCCGCAGGTCAGTTGGCTGTTTTTCAAGGCGCGAGCGACGAGCATATCAAAATCGATACGTAAGGAGCGAGCAACGCGGAAAAAACAGCCAACCGGCCGCGGCCCATAGGGTTGCGATGAAAATGGGCCGGCGGCTGCGTTGCTCGTCGGTTACGTATCGATTCAGATATGCGCCCTCCTCGCGCCTTGCCGGCGGCCCATTTTGATCGCAACGAATGGCATGTTATTTCGGGGACAGGACACTAGCGAGGCCGCGCTTCAGACCGGAGAGATATAAGGATCTCAAGGTCGCGTTGGGAGCAGCGCCGATCGGTGAAACGGCCACGCTCACGATTTCTTGGCGAATCTTGACTCCGTACCCTTTAGAAGGCGTCCGATGTTGGATTGGTGCCGCCAAATGGCAAGTGCTCCAATCAGGGCCGAAAAACCGAACAGGATCCAAAAATCCGAACCATTTTTGCCGGTTGCGAGAAAAACTACGCACGGCAACGCTACGGCGGCCGCGATCGAAGCAAGAGAAACGTATCGCCTCGCAAAGAAAACTACGAACCAAATCACGGCGACGCAGAGAACAACCAGTACCGGGAACAAGGCCAACACAACACCGCCAGAGGTAGCAATCCCTTTGCCCCCCTTGAAGCGGAGCCAGATTGTGTAGTTGTGTCCCAATATACAAGCAATCGCGGCGATGACGCTCCCGAGAACGGGGCTTAGGAGGGCGTGCGCCGCAATCAAAGCGCCAAGCTTTACAGACGCGAATCCTTTAAACGAATCACAAAAAAATACCAGGTAGCCCCATTTTTTACCCATGACCCGTAGCACGTTTGTTGCCCCAATATTTTTGCTGCCGTGCTGGCGAATGTCGATGCCCTGACTTTTGGCAACCAGGTAGCCACTTGGAATCGATCCGATCAGATAACTAAAGAGGGCGATTATCAGCAAGATCATAGAAAACAGGTGATGCAGGCAAAAAGCTCTTCCATTTTATGCGATCGTTTGCAAACCGTCGGCGAGGCTCGCAGGTTGCGCTGGGGCATTTGCCGGGTCGAGAGTTTTCGCCGGATTGCAAAGGAAATTCGCTTCCCGAGTTATTATCGTTTTGTAATAATTCTTATTCGCATGCACGAATTGACTCGCATCGAACCCGCTACTATTGAGGATCTGCCCTTGCTTACGGAGTTGCTGATGGATCTCTTTGCCCAGGAGGCGGATTTTCGGCCTAACTATGCAAACCAGATGCGGGGACTGCGTTTGATCCTGGAGCAGCCCAGCCGCGGCAGGATTTTTGTGCTACGAAGTCCAAATCAGATAATCGGAATGATAAATCTGCTTTTTACCATCAGCACCGCCGAAGGTGGTTTTGTCATTCTTCTGGAAGATCTTGTCATCAACAGTAACTTTCGCCGGCAAGGGATGGGCGGCCAGTTGTTGAACTACGCTATCGACTACGCGAGACAGAAAGATTTCCTTCGAATCACTCTTTTGACCGATAGGATGAGCGAAAGCTCGATCGCGTTCTTTGAGAAGCACGGCTTCCATCGATCTGATATGGTGCCGATGCGTGTTTACTTCGGGCCGGCGGCGAAAATCCGGATGCCGGACGCTGGCTCGTAGTTATGGCTGGGTTCTGTGATCTTGGGTCTTCTCAGGTGGACATTGGGCGGCTTGAAAGACGTGGATTCCCCGAAGCTGTGTTTTCGGAGGGCAAAAGCCCCGAGGAGGTTGCTTCAATTGTGCAGCTCCTCGCCGAAAAAAATGGCGTCGCGTTAGCGACGCGCGCAAACCGGATGCAGTACGAAAAAGTCCGCGAGTCTTTGCCGGACGCCCGTTTTGAACCGGCCGGGCGGTGCATCGTCGTAGAGCGAGACCCACTCCCCAGGCTGCCCGGCAGAGTGGCAGTTGTCAGTGCCGGAACATCCGACGGGCCGGTTCTCCAGGAGACTCGGGTTGCTCTGGAACTGTTTGGGAACAGCGTCGAGGTTATTCAGGACGTTGGTGTGGCCGGGATTCATCGCGCCTTGGCGGCAAAAGAGCGCATCGATTTATGCTCGATTGTCATTGTTGTCGCGGGGATGGAGGGCGCTTTGCCGAGCGTAATTGCGGGAATGGTGAGCAAGCCGGTGATAGCAGTTCCTACAAGCGTGGGATACGGCGCCAGCTTCGGA
>DATMQC010000100.1:0-3556 GCA_035567275.1 Chthoniobacterales bacterium
CGTGATCCTTCCCTCCAGGCGCTTCTGCGCGAGCTTGCTGTCTTCAATAACGGGCTTTGTGTGATTACCACTCGGTTGTCGGTTGCTGATATTGCTGAACATGTCCACTCCTCGGTCCTTCGTCGTGATCTGGAGCAGCTATCCAACGACGCGGGCGCGAAGCTCCTCCTAGCACTCAGGGTCAAAGGGGACGAAAAGAAATTGCGAGCGGCAAGCGACGAGTTTGACGGCCATTGTCTTGCCCTCACGTTGCTCGGAAGCTTTCTGACGGACGCTTATGGTGGAGACATTCGTTGCTCGAAACAAGTTTCTCACCACCTCGTCCACGACGTACGACAGGGCGCTCACGCCCGAAGAGTGATGGCCTCCTACCAAAGCTGGTGGGGTGAGGGCCCGGAGCTGGCGACGCTGCGTTTGTTAGGCTTTTTTGACCGGCCGGCGGACGAAAAGGCGCTCGAGGCGTTGCTCAAACCGCCGGCCATCCCCGGCCTGACCGAATCCTTGGCCGATTTGAGTTCGGCAGAGTGGCGTGCGCTTTTGGCCAGGCTCAGACGGGCTAGACTGCTCGCGGGCGAAGATCCGCACCAGCCAGGGCAGATAGATGCGCACCCGCTGATACGTGAATACTTCGGCGAGCAGCTTCGGGATCGAAGGACGGAAGCTTGGCAGGAAGGCAATCTGCGGCTCTACCATCACTATGGAATGCTCGTGCCGGAGCTGCCGGAGACTCTACGCGAGATGGAGCCGTTGTTCTTGGCCGCCATCTGCGCATGCAACGCCGGTTTATTTCGTGAATGCCTACACGAGATTTACGTTGCCAGGATTCAGAGAGGGAGTGCGTGCTTCGCCGCCAGGGTCCTTGGAGCACGCGAGGCATTGCTCTCGGTTTTAGTTCATTTTTTCGAAAACGACCGTTGGGGATCACCGATGAAAGAGGGTGTAGGGCCGCAGCGTCTCACGGCGGAAGATCAGCTTTTCATCGTGACGGAGACCGCCTTATATCTAACAGCGACGCGTGGCCATGCGTCATCGGAGGCATACAGTTGTTACGAGCGTTTGGAATTGCTGTGTAGTCCCGCTAATCGTCCGGTAGCCTTGTATATGGCTCTGATAGGGCAATGGCGCTGTTCCTTATTCATTGGAAACTTGAGCACAACGATGCGGATTGCCAAACGAGTCTACTCATTGGCGCAGGAGCAGAACGATGCAGAGCTAATCATGGGAGCCCACAACGTCCTGACATGCACGCACCTATATTTGGGCGATTTCGAGTCCGCACGCCAACACGCGACGTGTAATGTTCGAATTTGGCGTTCCGGAAGTGTGCAGTCTGACGCTGGAGAACTCGAATCTCACGTCGTCAATTGTCTATGTCTAACAGCGTTATCCGAGTGGCATTTCGGAGATATTACCTCCTGCAAAGCGAGCATGGCGGAAGTCGCCTCTCTTACAAGAGACCTGAACGACTCAAACACACAAGCAATGGCGCTATATATCGCTGCGCTCGTCGGCAACCTTGAGCGTGACCCAGTTGAGGTGGAACGCGTAGCATCAGATTTAGTTGAATTGTCAACAATTCAGAGTTTTGCGCATTGGCTGGCTTTGGGGACTGTACTTCACGGTTGGGCTTACTGTGCTTTGGTTCACATCACTGAAGGCATTGCCCAAACCGAGGACGGTATAGAAGAATATCGGAGAACCGGTTCGACAATCGATCTCCCACATTTGCTATCACTAAAGGCTGAAGCTTTGCATCTTGCGGATCGTAGCGTCGAAGCTCTTGAAACAATACGAGAGGCGGAGAGACTGGCCGAAAGGTCTGAAGCACGCTGGTGGTGTGCCGAGCTGCACCGGCTGCGCGGTGTGTTTCTCGCGGCTTTGGGTGCTAAGGAGAGCGAAATTGAGGCTTCGTTCTGCGCAGCAATTAAAACGGCAAAGGAGCAGAAGTCGGTTTCGCTAGCGAAACGCGCGGAAGCAACCTACGCAGAATATCGTCACCAGAAAGCGGGCGTGTTAGGAGGACGTGGATTCCGACTACCACTTTGTTGACGCCCAAAGGGAAATTCCCACAAGCAAAACAAAATTAGCTTCGCCTAACCATTACCCGTCATAACCCGCAATCCGAATACCGAAGATGCGGCGTACGGCTCAGAGTATGCGTTGTAAAATTATGGCTGAGAATATCACGTGCAGAGATGCGTAGCGTCTGTGAATTAAATGGATCGTCATCAGCCCCAAGGACGCTAAAAATTGCATTCGCCAGCCCAAGGGATATCGTGTTTATGAAGCCCGAATTTGCACCTACTGCCTCTGACGGAATACCTGCTGCTGCTCCCGCCGCATTAGCTGCTTGGCTAATAAGGCTTGCCGCCTGTTGTTTGTACTTTTCTATGTCGCCTGAGTCATGTTCGACGAGTTCGCACACCAATAGCACGTCAGCAGGAGCGTCGTCGTACACAACTATTGGAGTGAGAGCAATTCGCTCTCCATCCGGACCAAAGTTCAGAAAATCTTTTGCCGGAAAGTGAGAGGTAACTGCCGAATGTGTGGACGGCTTTATCGCGCCAACAGAGCCGTAGATTTCATCTTCGCTTTCTTGTCTTTGTCGACACTCTATGGCGGCTAGGAAGATTTTTACTTGTTTTTCGGATTGTGCTACTGGCGGCCCACTAACTAGATCTTGAATCGTGATGGTCCCGCCGCGGAAATCGGAGGTGAAGTGTCCGTCCGCATGAGCGACGACCAGAGGCGTCTGGCGGGCCTCAAGCCCCAAATCCATGGGCATTCCGAGCGGGGAGGCGAACCCGCCGATTTGGGCATATTTTGCATCGATCTTTTGTTGCGCAATTGCTTGCAAATCGATCTGTGGAGCCGGAAGTACCGTCACGCGCAAGTCAAAAAATGGCAGCTTATTAGGCGTGAACTGTTGAATGGCGAGGTCGAAAGTGCCGACGGTTGCATCAGGATCCGCCTGGAAGATCAGCGGCGCGGTGGTTGTCTGTCCTGATTCAACGTGCAGTGTGACGGGTTGCATGCTCACTTTAGCGTCGAGAAAGATCTCCGACTTCTCAAATATCACGTCGGTAGCCGGCCCCGATACTGACCGGGCGGTCACCAAGAGCTGGGCCGATCGGCCGGCGAATATGGAGAAGTTGTCCGCTGACAGCTTGGTCTCGACCACCGATTGAACGGGAGGGACGAACGTGTCTAGCAACAGCGGAACGGTAATAGCGTCGGACTCGGCCGTTGTGATCGTGAGCTGACCGCTCTGAGTGCCGGGATTCGGTCCAGCGTCGAACGAGACTCTGACGAGGAGCACTTGTCCTGCTGCGATTGCAATCGAGCCAGGAACGGACTGCGAGTCGGCAAACTCAAGAACCTTCTGCTTGCCCCTGGCGTGCGGAGCATCAGGATCGTCATCCTCCAGGGGTTTAAGATTATTTGCATGGCGAGATTATATTGCTTTAACCAGGATCCTTTCGCCGTGGGCGTGCGTAGCCCCGCTGCAAATCGAGGCTCCGAACATGAATGCGCCCATCGGCACTGTAGCGCGAGC
>DATMQC010000101.1:0-8079 GCA_035567275.1 Chthoniobacterales bacterium
TTAGCGTCTTCGATATTCACCCGTTGCGGATTCAAATTGTCGTCGATCACCAGATCTACGCTTCGGACGAGTTTTTTTACCGAACTCGTTTTCGGCGTGAGCCTTATATGATAAATGTTTCCTTCCTTCGAACCTTCGATCTGGTAGAATGTGCTCACTTCGCGAAAGTTGAGTCCGGCGGTTAATGCGCGCAGTGAATCTTTGAGCATCGGCCGTTTTTCCAAGTCGTAAACCTCTACCTGCTGGTAATTGGGATAGTAAATCGACATCTTTCTTCCGTCGATGACTGTAGTGCTCGGAGTTTTGCCGCCGATTTCCCGCCGGATTTTGTCTGGCAACGTGAACCAGACTTTTCCTTCGTTCACGATCGGATCCTTCAACATCGCCAGGTGCCGCTCCTCGCGAAAATTCGCCTGAAGCGAGGGCTGGCTGTTGTGGACAGCCTGGAGTTTTTGAATCAGTTGATCGATATCGCTCGGCGCCATGGGCGACGCATTCGCGAGTTGCGCGATACCGATAATTGTTGCGACGATTAACAGGGTTCTCATTTGTAAAATCAACGATGCCAGATGGGCACGAAGTTGTACCATTGTTCCGGGAATTGCCGGATAAGGGCCTCGAAGACGTTGGCAATACGCTGGCTATTTTCTTCGACTGTCCGATCGGCGGCCATATCAATGGGAGCATAGGCGTAGCATCCGTACCTGGCAGGGCGCAGTTGAATCACGAATGCCGGGATGACCGAGGCCTGTGTGTAGTGCCAGATTCGAGCGGCAGCCGAGGAAAAGAGGGTTGAACGCTCGAAAAATTTCACCGGAACGCCGCTATTCAGGTAGGGGCGATCGATCAGCATGGCAACCAGCTCATTTCGGCGCAGTGCCTGAATGATCTCGACGAAGGCAAACTTATCGGAGCCGACTGTGATCGTTTTGATGCCGAATCGTTCGCGATACTTGCGGCGCCACTCATTCAATTCTTGGGTGGGTTCTGCCATCGTTACCACGTTTACAGGGAATCCGTCGGCTGCGAGAACCATTCCCCCCAATTCCCAGGCGCCCAGATGCCCGGTGATCAGAAGCGTGCCTTTTCCCTGGCGGCGTCCTGATTCGAGGAATTCAAATCCGGCGCGTTCGTACATAAAAGAGTTCACGCGGTCGGACCCGTTTGCAGCACAGTCGCAGAAATCATGCAACATGCGTAAAAAGTTGTGAAAGCACCTTCGGGAAAGCCGCTTCCGACATATGATATCGGATTCAATCACCTCCAGGTTGCTCATCAGCGCTTCCCTGCGTTCGTTGCAGAGGCGGTATCCCAACTCAGCACCAGTCGCACTGATCGAGCGTGCCAGGGGCCGAGGCAAGTGACCAATGAGCCATGTCGCGGTTTGGAAGGTAAGGGGAGTGTACCACGCGTTCCGGGTCAACGCCGGTTCCAGATCGGCCGCCTGAACTTCGGTTAACGGTGTGGATTGATGCATGCGATTATTGCGCGAAACTGAAGGACATCGACCGATTATGCGAAAACTGGATGTCGGCTCTCAGAAGGTTCCCGTTTCTACGCTGGAAAGTCGCGGACCATTGCCCCGGTTTTTGGGCAGAAGACGCATCGGAATCGAAATACACAAGCGCCTCCTTCAGCATCGCCCAGGGTTTTAGCGGGCCGGGCGCGCGATCCGCAGCGCCCGACCAACCGCTTTTCGCCAACAATCCGGTGGCGATCATGTTTGGCCCTCGGGTCTGAAGTTCCAGAACGGTGACGCCGCCCTTCGAAAACGAAAGATCGTAATCGCCGCCAGTCAGGTTCCGCAAAACAATGTCGCCCACGACGGAACGTTCGCCCGTAGCGTAGCGAAGTTGGCCGATCCGAGTTTTTGCTTCCGGCCCCAATCCGGACAATTCGTTTACGGAGCGGCAACCCATCAGAGTGATCGCAAGAAATGCTGCAAGAATGCGGCTCGTCATGAAGCTTTCGGGGTCAGAGTAAGCCGGGGAGCAACTCTGGAGGTTCGTTTCTGGAGAGCCACAAGGATGTCAAAGATGCAAAGGCGCCATCGCATTCCGAAATCCCTGATCTCATTTCCCGACAGCACCGCGCTTACGGTGGGCACGATTTCCAGGATTTCCTTGGGATAAAGAAACACTTCCATAAATTCCTGCGTGTACCAGGCGGAAGCCCATCGGAGATAAACGTTGAGAACACGGCCGATGCGCTTCTCATAATAGCGAAATGCCTTTGGCCGCGTTTGCGGCTGATCCAAGACCTGATTCAGGGCATCCGCGGCCAGTTCGCCGGAGAGCAAAGCCAAATAAACACCGCTGCTGAACACCGGATCGACAAAGCCTGCCGCATCTCCTGCCAGAAGCCAGCGGTCGCCCGTCAATTTGCTGTTTCGATAGGAGAAATCACCAGTCGCATAAACCTGGGTCACCCGTTTTGCAGAGCCCATCCATTCATTCACCATGGGCTGCTCCGCAATACAGTCGGCGAGCGCCCCCTCCGGGGTCTTGTTCAGTTCGCGAAATTTATCGGCGTCCATCACCACGCCGATACTGGTTGTCCCGCCTTGCAACGGGATCATCCAGAACCAGCAATCCTTAGCCCGGACCATGCGCGTCAAGGTTCCGTCGGGTCCTTCGTGTTGGGCGACATCGTCATAGTAGGCAAAAACCGAAAATTTACGAAGGTTAGGAAACGGTTGCCTCAGTTTGTACCGGGTACCAATCAGACAATTGCGCCCGGAACAATCGATGACATATCTGGAGCGTACGGAATCTTTGCCGTCTCCAGGATGGAGCGTTACTCCCTCGCCGTCGATTGCAAAAGAACCAATAGGTGTCTGCTCGCGTACGTCGCATCCGGATTCAGCCGCATGGTCAAGAAGGATTTTATCAAACTCGGACCTGAGAACCTGGTATGCGGTTGCACGTTTCGCGTTCAGCCCGTTGCGAAAATAGAATCGAACCCGTTTGCCGCATGCAGAAACAATTTCGCCTCCATGTTTAATCAGGAATCCGCCTGCATTGATTTTCGGAACCACACCCATGCGCTCAAGGGTATTGAGGCTGGTTGGCAACATTGATTCGCCTACCCGGAACCGTGGAAATTTCTCTTTCTCGAAAATCACCACGCTTCGACCCGCCTGCGCGAGAAGTGTACCAGCTGAACTTCCGGCGGGTCCCCCGCCGATAATCGCTACATCAAACGCGTGACTCATGCGTAGGAAAAGCACCGAGGTTCATAATAAGCCCGAATGTACTTTCATTCCCTAGCGAGCCTGCCCCTCAGACCAGCGAGATGTATGGGTAGAATCCTTGAAAAGCAAAACCACCCAACGATAAATGCGCGCATACGGAAAAAACTTGACTCATCAGCAACCGGTTTTGCCTTTCAGGGATTTTAGATTCTAGACGAGTTTTCTTTCGGTTGCATTCAGAAACGGACCCAATTCAGAGATTAGTTGGGAAAATACCTCAAAATCAACCTGTTGCTGCCCGTCACTTAGGGCTTCCGCGGGATGTGGATGGACCTCGACCAACAAGCCGTCGGCTCCGATCGCTACTGCGCCACGGCACAATACTTTTACGAGGTCGGCACGTCCGCATCCCTGGCTCGGATCGACGATGACTGGGAGATGCGATTCCTTTTTGGCAATTGCCACCGCCGCCAGATCCAGCGTGTTACGCGTGTAAGTTTCAAATGTCCGAATGCCGCGCTCGCATAGCAAAACGTTCGGATTGCCTTGCGAGAGAATATATTCGGCGGCCAGGAGCCATTCTTCGATCCGTTCGCTCATCCCGCGCTTCAGCAGGATCGGTTTTCTGCTTCTGGCGCATTCGATCAAGAGCTGGAAATTCTGAGCATTTCGGGCGCCCACCTGTAGAACATCTGCCGTGTCGCAGACGTGTTCGACATCCCGCTCGCTCAGTACCTCTGTGATGATCTTCAGCCCGGTTTCTTTCTTCGCCAGGTCGAGCAGCCGCAGCCCTTCGCGGCCCAGACCCTGAAATTCGTAGGGAGAAGTTCGTGGTTTGTAAGCGCCCCCGCGCAAAATTCGCGCGCCTTTGGCTTTCACGGCTCTTGCGGTGGCCATGAGTTGTTCTTCGGATTCTACGCTGCACGGGCCTGCCATCACGACAAAGTTATCTCCTCCGATCAACACTCCGTCGACGTCTACGACGGTATTCTCGGTCTTGGATTCCCGGCTAACGAGTTTATAGCGCTTTTGGACGGGTAAAACGCGCTCGACCTGCGGAAGAACAGTGAGGGACTCAAGGGTATGGTGGGTCCGCTCGTCTCCAATTGCTGCAATGACCGTCTGGAGCTCGCCGTAGATTGGATGGGGAGTGTATCCGAGCTTCTGGACTTCTTGAACTACCTCCGAAATCTGTTCTTTTGCCGTTCCCGGTTTGAGGATGACTATCATGAGAGAATCGCAGCAAATAACACATCTGCTGCCGGAGGGGAATGGGAAAAGAAGACTGGAGACAGAAGGTCAGAATACAGAAGGCAGAAGGCAGAATACAGAAGGCAGGAGGCAGGAGGCAGGAGGCAGAAGTCACGGAGTTGCCGCGAACGCCAAACGGCGAACCGTGAACGGTGAACCGGGTTGCGACGAACCGGGGGCTCTTGCTGGCCGATTTTCTGGAGGGCGTCCGCTCCGTCGGGGCGCTCTCTGGTCGAAGCATCACGCGAAGGTACGCGGAGGTACGCAAAAGTGTGGATTAAAAGTTTGTTCGCTGGACGGCGGATCATCGTCCACAAGTGTTCGTCGCCAAAGCTAATCAGTACAATTCCTTCGCGTGCCTCGGCGTACCTTTGCGCGAGGCCTCATCGTTGCCACGGCCTGATGGTTGTTGCTGGCCGATTCTCTGGAGGGCGTCCGCCTCCGTCGGCGCCGGAGATTTCGAACGCTCTGGACAAGCTTCTGTTCTCGATCTAGATCTGCTCGTGCAAGATTTTACAGCCGGCGGTATTCATGCGCTTCAGACATCTTTTTCGTCGTCCGGAAATCCAGAGTTCGATAGCCGGATCCAAAAGCTCGTAGCCGATTGGGGCGTTCGGGATTCGCACGACCTCATCGCAGAAATGATTGTGACGGCTTTGCGGATGGGTAGCGACGCTGTCCCGGTTGCAGATTTAAAGCTGATCAATCGTTCACTGAAGGAACTTCGTCTTGCCTCCAAGGCCTTTGCCCCCTACCAGGGTAGCCGCAAAATTGCAATCTTCGGTTCGGCGAGAACTAACTCGAACACAGAAGAATTCCGGGCTGCGGAACGGTTCGCGTCCCTGATGCGCGAGAGCGGATTCATGATCATCACCGGCGGCGGGGATGGAATCATGGGCGCAGCCCAGCGGGGAGCGGGACGCCAAAACAGCTTCGGTTTGAATATCCGCCTGCCGTTCGAGCAAAAGGCCAATGAGATCATCGAAGGCGATCCGAAACTCGTTAATTTCAACTATTTCTTCACGCGAAAAGTTAACTTCATCAAGGAAACCCACGCCATTGCTCTTTTCCCAGGAGGTTTCGGCACGATGGACGAAGGGTTTGAATGCCTGACGCTGATGCAGACCGGAAAGGCCAGGATTATCCCGGTCATTCTGATCGATAAGAAAGAAGGAACCTATTGGAAAAGTTGGGCCGAGTTCCTGCGGAGGCATCTTCTGGGAGAGGGATTGATCTCTCCCGAGGATTTGAATTTGTTTCGTATAACGGATGACGTAGAAGATGCGGTTGGCGAGGTTCTCGCTTTTTATGGCAACTTCCATTCCTATCGTTGGGTCGGGCCGGAGCTTGTAATCCGGTTGCAGAGGCAACTCACCCCGGGAGCTATCGCGCATCTTAATGAATTGTTTTCAGATCTTTTTGAGAGCGCACCGATCCGATCCAGCGCTGCACTTAAGCAGGAAAAGAACGAACCCGAGCTGTTCCGATTGCCCCGATTGGTTGCGACTCCGCACCGGCGCAACTTTGGGCGCCTTCGGGCATTAATCGATGCGGTGAACGAGGCGGAGACCGCAGATATTTCGGGATAGGCCAAGCGTGCTCGCACCCGAGCAAAAGGGGCACTGAGGGGGAATTTCACCACAGAGACACAGAGGACGCGAAGCTAAGAGGAGCCAGGGAAATTGGGGCTTCTGGCTTGGGGACAATTTAGGTCGGAGTGAGGGTTGTCTGAAGCGCATTTCCCGTATTGCTGAATTGCTGCCTTTCACAAACTCTACTCATTCCTCCTCCTCGTGATCGCCTGGCCCGAAGGATGAGGCTTTGACATCCCGAGCAACGTGGAAAACGATTCCCGGTTTAAAACGCGCGGCCTGAGTCCTGTTGACCCTTTCGGGCAAAAGGCAAAAACCGGCGAGGCGCGAATCCGAGGAGGCGGCTCTCGCATCGCCAGCCATTTCCTTTTACTACCATCACTTCTTCCATCCCCCTTCGTGCCTCTGTGGTGAATGCGTCCATCTGTGACCTCCGAGCTCTCTCGCCGAGAAGAGCGCTTGCCTTACGAGTCGGTCTCGTCACGGCTGGCTCGGAGATCCGGCCCTTTCTGGCTTGGCGGAAAGATCGCTTCGGAACGCCACCCCCCGACAAATGAGCAGGAAGATCGCGCGTTGACGTTTCTGCTGCTTGAGCCAACCTTAGCGGAAGCTCATAAGTCTGCGATTGGATTGCACAGGTCATGAATCAATTTAAGTCACTTCGCGCGTCGTCGCTCTATTGCCAAAAATGCCGTGCAACCCATCCGGTCCGGGAAAGGCTATTATTGATTTTGCCGGACAGGGAAATATATGACTATCTCTGTGTGAACTGCGGAGCGTCGGTCGGATCCCGCGAGGTTCGCTCTACTCGGGAATCAAGTCTCATAATTCCCTGAACCCAAAACCAAGTCCGAATGAACTTTCCGTATCGGTTGGCTGCGATTGATCTGGACGGAACCCTCCTGGGTCCGGATAAGAAAGTCAGTGAAGAAAACGCTGCTGCTGTGCGCAGGCTGAATGCGAGCGGTGCGAAGGTGGTGATTGCCTCTGGCCGACGTCATCAAAACAGCATTCGTTTCCAACGCCAATTTGATTTGGACGGACCGATAATCGCCTGCCAGGGAGGTCTGATCCGGGATGGGGAAAGCGGCAATGTCATCGAGGCCCATTTCCTCCCGCAAACGGTTGCGCGAGAGATCACGAAGGAGGGAGCAAGCGCAGGGATGCGAGTGATTTATTATCACCTGGACCATTTGTACGTGGCCGAAAGGAACAACGAATGGATCGAGCTTTATGAATCGCGCGTCGGCGAGAAGACGGAAACGCTAACCGATCTGGGTCAACTCGACGGAAGGCGGGCCCTGAAGATTGTCTGGTACGGGGATCCATTGATATTGGGGAAAGCTCGTCCCCGGATGGCGGAGCGGTATCGCGAAAAGGTCGACGTGCTTTCGACCGAAAAAGAAAATCTCGAATTCATGCCGCGCGGTATTAATAAGGCCACCGCGCTGGCTAAAGTTGCAGCGGAGCTAGGGGTACGGGCCGAAGAGGTCCTGGCGTTTGGCGACGGTGAGAACGATGTGCAGATGCTATCGTGGGCAGGAGCGGGTGTGGCGATGCGTCACGGAGACGCTGCGGCCATCGCTGCGGCCAGGTTCGTCAGTCCGGAAGCGTCACCCGAGACGGCGTTCGCGGCAGCGGTCGGTGCTTTGCTCGAAAATCAATTTGGTCGGCTTCAAAAATAGCTTTCGCGAGGTGAATTATCCGCCTCCGTTCCCACTTTTGTATCTGCGACTCTGGGTCCTGAGGATTACCACGATCATCGTTCTGTTTTGGGGAACGGTTCCCGGGATTGCGGTTACGACGCAGGGTCAGGATGCCCCTGCGGAGGTTCCACCGGCGGTCCAACACGTTCGTACTCAATTTGTTTTAACTCTTCAGGATCTTGCCGAGCGGTTTTCCAACTATATCGATGTTTTGGCCTTGCAGTTCAGCGGCATGCTTGGGGGATGGAGCTGGCAACCGGTCCTTTTTGGGATTACACCTGCTAAAATTCTCCTGCTTCTTTTGACATTCATTGCCGGATGCGCGCTGGCTGGATTG
>DATMQC010000102.1:0-4655 GCA_035567275.1 Chthoniobacterales bacterium
TCGGTGCTCGGGACGAGCGAAATTACCGCCGCCGTCCATCGGGGACGCGTAATGCATAAGATGCAGGCGGGTTCTCCCGCAGAATTGGGCAGCATGGCGGAAAGACTGAAACCTTCCGCAAACAGATAAGGCTTGTACCTCCACAGCAGCACCAACTCCTCTAGGCACGAAATTCTGCTCCTCGCGGCTATACGTATCCCCATATATAACCGGACTATATGAAATCATAATTGCGTTTTTTGAAGGCGGAGGTAGATTTGTCAGATATGAGCAGCGTCAAGAGAACGAACTTGGTTGCCGTCGTCGACGACGATGACTTGCTCCGGGATGCACTACGGCGCCTGCTCAAAGCCTCCGGGTTGGGGGCAATCTCATTCGAATCGGCGGAAGATTTACTGAACTCCGGCCGACTTTCGGAGATTGCTTGCCTGATCGCAGACGTTCGCATGCCGGGCATATCCGGTCTTGAGCTGCAAGCGAGGCTTAAAACTGAGAGATGCGCGATCCCGATCATTTTCATTACGGCCCATGGCGATGCCAAGATGCGTATTCAAGCAATGCGCGACGGGGCAGTGGAGTTCTTGACTAAACCTTTCGACAACGCAGTCCTAATAGAGATGGTCCGATCCGCGCTGGAGGATTAGCTCGCGAAGGCTTTGGGAGTCGAACGAATGAAAGTGGTTGATCAAGACCGTCGGGCCCGCCGATTTGAGCAGATCATTGGCAGCAGCTCGGCCTTAAAAGTCGTCTTGGAGCAAGTGGAGCGCGTTGCAGCGGCTGATACCACGGTGCTCGTTCAAGGAGAAACCGGAACTGGCAAAGAGCTCATCGCTCACGCAATCCACAAAGCCAGCTCCCGCAGCGGCCAACCTCTGATTAAGCTGAATTGCGCTGCAATTCCTTTTGACTTGCTCGAAAGTGAGCTGTTTGGCCATGAGCGCGGGGCTTTCACGGGCGCTATCGCACAAAAAATTGGCCGCTTTGAATTGGCCGATAAAGGGACGCTATTCCTTGATGAGGTCGGAGACATACCACTCGCCCTACAGCCCAAGCTCCTGCGTGTTCTACAGGAGCAGGAATTTGAACGCTTAGGGAGCGGCCGTACTCATTGTGTTGATGTGCGGCTCGTCGCAGCAACTCACCGCGACCTTGAGCTGATGGTGAAGCGTGACCAATTTCGCAGCGATCTGTACTATCGCCTGAATGTATTTCCCATTATGCTGCCCCCACTTCGCGACCGAGTCGACGATATCGGTCCCCTGGTGGAACATTACGTGGAGGTTTTTTCCCGCCGAGTGGGGAGGCACATAGAAAACATCCCAGACGAATTCATTAGCGCATTCAAGTCATATTCGTGGCCAGGGAACATTCGAGAGCTGCAGAACATGATCGAACGAGCGGTGGTGCTTTCCAATGAAGGAATCCTTCCCAGTCTTCTACGCCCAAATCGCACAGTCTCGATTATTGGCTTTCCTGAGAGCACAACGCTGTGCGAATCCGAGCGCGCGATGATTGTGAGAGCTTTAGAGACATCGGGATGGGTGGTCGCCGGACCATATGGCGCAGCCGCAAGATTGGGGCTGAAGCGCACCACGCTAGTCGCCCGTATGAAAAAACACGGAATCTTTCGGCCGTCCGAGGAGAGTATTCTCGACCAGGCCCTGAACAGTACACTGTCCAGCAACCGAGTTTGTTAGACACGCGCTGAGAGTCCGCTTGCCACCGTGCACGGGGCAGTGAGTTGCGCCACTCCACGAACGGTGAAACCATCCGATACTTGCGCAATTGTCCTCTGCATCAAGCGGTCTCCTTTCGCTGACCTCAATTGATCAACCGCGCTCTGACGGACGAACAGAAAGCAAGTGCACTACCATGTGCGCCAACACTCTGCCTTCTTCTACTCACTCCAGAAATACCACCGCGCCTCAACTGACACAGAGCTTGAAGTGTCAGGATTTTGCCACTGTTCACGTTTGGTCACGGCTAGAACCTGGACGTGCAGAGCCGACGCAGGACTATCGCGATTTTCAGCCTCAATTGAATGGCAGAAGAATTGCGAAAGTGCACTGGGAGCAGGCTGGCAGCAGTAAAGCTTGTGGCGTTTCATTGCCGAAGCACTCGCGCAAATGAAATCGAAACAACGCAATACCTGTACGCGAGTGGACGTGATTAAGGATCTTGCGGCTATGCCGCGCAGAACGGTGAGAGAGAGGTCAATGTTT
Organism: Chthoniobacterales bacterium; assembly: GCA_035567275.1. Lineage (GTDB taxonomy): Bacteria > Verrucomicrobiota > Verrucomicrobiia > Chthoniobacterales > JAFAMB01 > DASZHC01. Next base: position 2,223 of record DATMQC010000102.1, read on the forward strand.
GAATAGCCCCGAAAGCACTCCAAGCAGCCACCTCGCAATTGCAGTAGATCGCAATGGCATGGAGGTCCTGGTCCGCTTAAATGGGCGCATCGATGTCGATTCGTCACCCGATATTCGCGATTGCCTTCTGGCCATTCTATCGGGCAAACAATCAGTTCATGCGGTCACCGTCGACCTGAGTGACGTCAACCACATTGAAGCATCAGGAATCGCGACGCTAGTTGAAGCTCTTAAGATCGCCGGCCCCCGCCAGATTCGACTCCATTTGCAGGGGCTGCATGGTTCTGTGCTACGGCTGTTCGAGGTCACTGGGCTGCTTCCACTGTTCGAGACGATTTACGGTGGCAAGGGGGTGGCGTGATGCCAAATGTTCTTGAAAATGTCGGTGAAAAAACAATCGAACATCTCGACTACGTCGGAAGTCTGAACATTCAGTGGTGGGCCACGCTGCGAGCGATGGTGCAATCCCTTCCTTTTGTCGGCAATCGCTATCGCTGGCGTGCTGCGGTGAGGCAGATGGTGGAAATCGGCGTCGATGCGATGCCAATGGTTTCCTTGATGTCCATATGCACCGGATTCATTTTCGCCATGCAAGGGGCGTCAGAACTTCGGCGGTTCGGGGCCCTGCGCTATGTGGTTGATCTGGTCGCAGTCGGCTTCACGCGCGAACTCGGCCCGCTGATGACGGCAATCGCCGTAAGTGGACGATCCGGCTCCGCTTTCGCGGCCGAGATCGGGACCATGAAAGTGACCGAGGAACTCGATTCCCTCCGCGTCATGGCGCTAGAGCCTATCGAGTTTGTGCTCGCACCCAAGTATCTGGCCGCTTTAATTGCGGTTCCTTGCCTCAGCGTTGTCGCGAATGTCTGCGGCATTTTGGCCGGGGCCTTGTTCATGTTCTTCAGCATTCGCTTAACGCCCGCGTTGTACCTCCACTATGTTTTCGAGGCAATTGATTTGCGCGACGTAGTCATGGGGCTCATCAAGAGCATTGTCTTCGGCACCATTATTGCTCAGGTTGGATGTCTGGAAGGCTTTCGTGTTCACGGTGGTCCCGACTCCGTGGGTCGCTCCACGACGAGTGCTGTTGTGAAGTCGACATTCTTGGTGATTGTTGCGGATGCGATTTTCACCGCCATCTTTTACTTCACGGGGAAACACTGATGCCAATCATCTCCGTTCGCGATCTGGTGGTTGAGTACGACGGTCGCAAAGTGCTGAATGGATTGAATCTCGACATCGAGCGCGGCGAAACGATGGTCTTGTTGGGCGGCAGTGGCTGCGGCAAGAGCACATTGTTACGCCAAATCATCGGCCTCGAGCGCCCTAAGTCTGGGAGCATTCACGTGAACGGAACGGATATTACGTGTTGCTCAAAGTCGGAATTGAAGAAGATGCATCGCTCGATCGGAGTGGCCTTCCAAAGCGCGGCTTTGTTCAACTCGTTGAACGTCCAAGATAATGTCGCGTTGCCCCTGCGTGAACATACGCGGCTTGCACCTTCAATCATCGATCTGGTTGTCTGGTTCAAGTTGGCCGCGGTTGGCCTTGCGGACCATGGGAAGTTATTTCCCCAGGAGCTTTCCGGAGGCATGAAGAAGCGTGCGGCAGTCGCGCGGGCGCTCGCGCTGGGCCCTGAAATCCTTGTGCTCGACGAGCCATCGGCCGGGCTTGATCCGATCGTTGCCGCGGAACTCGACGAACTGATTCTTCTGCTCAAGGGGACCTTACAGATGACGGTCATTGTGGTCACCCACGAACTCCCAAGCGCGTTCCGCATTGCCGACCGCATCGCCATGCTCTATCAAGGTTCATTCAGCTCGGTCGGCACGAAAGACCAAATCAAAGCGAGCCAGAACCCGCGTGTGCGGCAGTTTCTGGATCGGATACCCGAAGACATAGCGAAATCGTCCGCAGTAGCCGCGCACTTCGAAAAATACTTGGATTCCGCGGAGGCATATCAATGACCACAGAAGCAAAAGTTGGAGCCTTTGTCCTCGGATCCGCCGCGATTCTTGCATTCACGATCGTTCATCTCGTCAACGCGCAGCTGAGCGGACACACCTCTTCCTACCGTACATATCTCCGTTACGCCGGCGGGATAGAGCCTGGAGCCCAAGTGCTCTTCGGGGGAATCAACGTGGGGAAGATAACAGCGGTTCGGCCTTGGACATCCGATCCGACCAAGATCGAAATTCTGCTGGACGTGAAGGAGAACACTCCGCTGAACGAGAAATCTGTAGCCAAGTTGGGGCTTGTCAGCGTGATGAGTGGCGCAGCACTCTCCATCACGACGGGCAGCAATGATGCTCGGCGCCTTCCGCCTGGGTCGATCATCACATCGCAGGAGGGCGCGAACCTCGACCAGATAACAGACAAAATGGCCACCGTTACAGACAACGCCAACGGCCTGATCACCGAGGTTCGGGGAGA
>DATMQC010000103.1:0-4016 GCA_035567275.1 Chthoniobacterales bacterium
ATATGATTTTGGTCACGACGCTTTAACCGTTGAGCATTTCAACGCGAATCTTTATCCGGAGACATTCGCAAATTGGCTGCATCCGGCCGCTGCAAAGATCGTGCAACCCTTTCACTTCACGAAACCGCCAGATATTTCGGCTGCAGGAACGGTTCAGTACAAACAAGGCAACCGCAACGATCTTCGCCTGCGGATCGAATCCCAGGCAAATTTTGCCTGCGATTTTGATAAGTGGAACATTCCGTTCGACAGCGGGTGGGCTGAAGTCGCGGTGATGCCGGCTCGAATAGAGCTGCAACAGTTTGATGGCAAAATCGGGGCCGGACGGTTGTTGGCGCAATCCGAATTCGGATTGTCGCCCAACTCAAGTCGAGGCCGCTTAACCGTGCACTTCGAAAACGTTAACGTGCAGCGTTTGACAAAGAAAATCGGCCTTCTGAAAGATTATCAGGGACAGGTTTCGGGCGACCTTGAATTGCGGACCGAGGCCGGCGCTGGTACCGGGTTCTCAGCTCGAGGGATGTTGGATGTGACGGATGCCAGGATAAGCCAGACGCGCCTGTTCGCGCCTTTGATGACGCGCCTGGCGCCGCTGGGTGTACATGAACCGTTTCAAATGCAACTGGCCTTTCAACTAACTCCCGAGGCGCTAAAGCTGAGTTCGTTGCAGCTCGCCTCGGAAACACGCACCGTGCGCCTGAGTGGCTCCGTGCACTTGCTAGGAGGTTTCCTTGATCTTGCGGGCAATCTCGAAGGCGGCGCGACGCATATCCGGGGGGTCGGAACGCTTAACCAGCCCGCTTGGGAGTTAGCCCCTGCGATCCAGAGGTAACCGAACACCCGGGCATGCCGCTCGCATCACCAGCCTATGGCGCCAAGAAGAAAGTCCAAAGCGAATCGTAAGCCCAAGGATAATCCGCCCCCATTGATAGGGGCACACATGTCCATTGCAGGGGGACCGTCCAAAGCGCTGGAACGGGGCCGCTCGATCGGGTGCATGGCAATCCAGATCTTCGTAAAAAACAACATGCAATGGTTTGCGAAACCCTTCCCGCCATCAGAACTGGAGCAGTATCACACCTTTCAGGATCGGCCGTCGGTGGTTTTCGGGCATGCGAGCTATCTGATCAATCCGGGCACAAACAATCCCGCGTTTCTTGAAAAATCGACACGGGCCCTTGAAGAAGAGCTTCTTCGAGCTGACCAACTCGGGCTTCCCTTTCTGGTGCTGCATCCCGGCGCCCACATGGGTGATGGCGAGACCGCCGGCTTATCCAGAATCGTTGCCACGCTCGACGCCGTATTTGCCGCCGTCCGGACTGTGCGGTGCAGGATCGCTCTGGAGATAACCGCCGGCCAGGGAAGTTCTCTCGGTTATACCTTTGAGCATCTGGCGACGATAATCGAGCGATCAAAATTCTCCGACCGCCTCCTCGCTTGCCTCGACACCGCCCACCTTTTCGAGGCCGGATTCGACATTTCCTCCGAGAAAGGATTCTGGCAAATGATGAGCAATTTCGATCATCTCATCGGTCGCCAACGGCTTACCGCCTGGCATTTGAATGATTCCAAGACAGGGCTTGGCTCCCGCGTAGACAGGCACGAACACATCGGAAAAGGCAAAATCGGTCTGGCTCCGTTCGCCGAGATCATGCGGTCCGCGGAGTTCCGTTCAATCCCGAAGGTCCTTGAAACCCCCAAGAAAGAGGACCTCAAAGAAGATGTTGAAAATATGAAAGTGCTTCGCGGCCTTTTGGGCTGAGCATTGGCCCTGATGCCAGTAATGACCAGGATGCTCGACGGGTTTGGCAGGGTCCGATCTCCGAGCGGACCCGTCAGCATCGCCCGCCGTGCACTGACGATCTCACTCTAAAACCGGCCGCCTCGGAGATGCGGCCCTACCGCCCGGTTGACAGATTGTCAAAACGATTCAAGGACGTCCAAAGCCGATTCCTACCGAATGGCCTCTGCCGGAAAGATCGCCAGAAGATCTTGCTTGATCGATCCACTATCCGCGTAGATTGGCACTCTGATTCAAAGAATGGATTACCTCGAGAAAGCCCGCCGTGTCATTGAGATTGAGATTGCTGAATTGCAGCGTCTGTCGCTTCGTTTAAACGAGAGTTTCGACCGGGCCATTCGTCTTATCGATGAGGCCCTGGAAAACGGACGAAAAATCATCCTCGTCGGCGTCGGAAAATCGGGACAGGTCGGCGAAAAAATTGCTGCGACGCTCACAAGCACCGGGACGCCCGCTTTTGTGCTGAGTCCGGTCAACGCGCTGCACGGCGATATCGGCATCGTGGCGGACGGCGATGCCGTGTTAGCCTTGAGTTACAGCGGCGAAACCGTAGAACTGCTGAATATTCTTCCTGCGCTCAGACGATTTGATACGCGCCTCATCTCCATGACGGGAGATCTCGGTTCTACTTTGGCCAGACACAGCGAGGTCGTCCTGGATTGCTCGGTGGAAAAAGAGGCGTGTCCGCTGAATCTGGCTCCTACCTCCAGTACGACGGTGATGCTCGCCCTGGGCGACGCTTTGGCGATGGTGTTGCTGGAGATGCGTGGATTTGACGAAAAAGACTTCGCGAAATTTCATCCCGGCGGGCGACTTGGCCGCGTGCTACTTCAGCGGGTGTCTGACATCATGCGAGACGAAACGCGGATGCCCAAGGTCTATCCGGAGACGGACATTCTTGCGGTTCTGCGTTCGATGAACGAACATCGCGCCGGCGTTGCTGTCGTAGTCGCGCCTTCCGGAAAACTAGCCGGAATATTCACTCACGGCGATTTTGTCCGGGCCTTTGAGAAAAATCCGGGTATGATTTCGGATCCCGTCGACCGGCATATGGTTCGTCACCCGATCACAATCCAAGCTACAAAGCTCGCGGTCGAAATACTGAACGTCCTTGATCAACACCGAATTGACGATCTCATCGTGGTCAACGAAAAGTATGAACCGGTTGGGATAGTGGATTCTCAGGATTTGACGAAAATGAAGCTTCTGTAATGAGTGGCAATCGTCACTGACACCGACAACTTGATTTATGGCAGCAGCAAATGACCTCAGAAAAGGGATGGCAGTCCGTTACCACGGTGATGTGGCTGTAATCCTGGATGTTCAGCATCGCACCCCCGGCAATCTTAGAGCTTTCGTTCAAGCCACGCTTCGAAGCATCCGCACGGGAAAATCGAGCAACGTGCGATTCAGCTCCACGGAGACCGTTGAACTCGTGGACGTGAGCCGGCGCAAACTGGAGTACAGCTACAAAGATCAAGACGGCTACGTGTTCATGGACCCGGAGAACTATGAAACCGAGACGCTGTCCCCTGAGCTTATCAATGAATCGGCAGCCTACCTGACCGAGAACCTGGCGGTCGAGGTTCTGTACGCCGAGGGGAAGCCGGTCGAGGTTGATCTCCCTTCTTCCGTCGTCCTCAAAGTCGTTGAGTCTGCCCAAGGCGTTCGAGGCGACAGTGCAAACAACGTCCAGAAGCCTGCACGACTCGAAACCGGGAAGACCATCCAGGTCCCCCTGTTCATCAAAGAGGGGGAAATCATTCGCGTGGATACGCGGACAGGCGCCTACATGGGTCGCGCGTAGAAAAGCCAGCGGAGGCAAAGATCAGCCTCGTTCCGCAAGGATCAGGCTCCAGCTGTTGTGCCCTTCGATTACCGGTCCCATGTCCACCGTAGCGACTTCCCCGTTTTCAACGCTGATTAGACGGCCAGACAGACGTCCTCAGCTCCTCTTCCCCCTCCTCCACTCTCCCCTCGCCCACTACCAAACGTTTCGCTGTCCTCTGACCGCTGACGTCGTCCGGCGAAGATTCCTTTCTGCGATTCCGGAGCTCTTCTGGGCGACGGCGAAAAACAAAGCATCCACAATATTTAGCTGAGCGATTCGCGCCGCAGCATTTTCTCCTGTGATGAGCGATTCCTCAACATTGGGGCAAAGTATAACATCTGATTCCTGGGCGAGAATTGACGTCCGGCAGTTGGTCACCGCAAT
>DATMQC010000104.1:0-4165 GCA_035567275.1 Chthoniobacterales bacterium
ATCGGCTATTTCCCCGTGGGAGTCAGCAAACGGCATTCGTTCAATCACTTCCAGATCGGCCGGAAAAAGGGCGGTTTTGACCGGGTCCGCCTCGGTCCGTTTTTCAAATTTCGATTTTGTGCGGTAAACTGGGTGTCTGAGGGATTTCCTCGGATGTACAGGAATCTCCAGTTAAATAACGCGTTGGCGGTCTTTAGAAGATCACTGGCGCGTTATTTCGTTATGGGCGGGTAGCCCCGGACTTTGAGCCAATGGGCGCAATGCTCTGTCTTCAGCCAGTTTTGGGTTGATTGCTCGTCCAAGAAGCCGGTCACATAGTCGATCTTTCCCCCGGGGCAGGAGCATTTGATCCGCCAGTTGTGCGAAACCCTCTCAGCTTTGAAAATTACATAAGCCAATAAGAGACTGATGCATCGCAGCAAAAGACAAAATTCAAAGTGAAGAGGTGTGTTGTTTAGTTGGCATCCTTGGCTTGGGGGCACGATCCGCGGTGGCTAGCGGGCGTTCTACTGGATCGCGGGCAATCCTCGGCTGCAATTCCCTTAGGTCAAGAAAGACGTCAGCTTGACGTCGCAACTCATCTGCGATCATTGCCGGTTGCGTGGAGATCGTCGAAACAACGGTGACTCGGACGCCGCGTCGCTGCACCGCCTCAACCAGCGAACGAAAATCGCCATCGCCTGAAAAGAGAACCATCTCGTCGATGTGTTGGGACATCTCCATGGCATCCACGGCGAGTTCGATGTCCATATTGCCTTTCACCTTGCGCCTTCCGCTCTCATCCAAGAATTCCTTGGTTGGTTTGGTGACGACGGTGTAGCCGTTGTAGTCGAGCCAATCGACCAAGGGTCGAATCGCCGAATACTCCGGATCCTCAATGATCGATGTGTAGTAGTACGCGCGCACCAGCGTTCCCCGGCTCTGGACTTCCTTCAGCAAGAGCCTGAAGTCTATCTCGAAACCGAGCGTCCTAGCAGCGCCGTAGAGATTGGGGCCATCTATAAAGACAGCTATCTTCCTGAGCGATGACACTTTCCCTCTCGCGACGGATCAATTGGGTGGCAGGAGAGGCTGACTGCCGTTGGATCCTCTGGTGCGAAAAGTCTTACAGAGATTGCTTTATGTTTCAAATGGTTTCTGAGCGCGCCCTACCTACGAAATGCCGAGATGGGCCAATAGGCGACACGGCGGCTCGTACCGATAAAAACGGGGCCGCCGAAATGAAGCGACATCGTTTCCTCCTGACACGAGGCAAGGCAGCAGACTGGTGCCACAAGTTTCCCGAAATATCTCCATCGCATCGTCACGGCTTTGTGGCTGATCTCGCTCTTCCGATGGTCTTTTTTGGGCAGAACCAATTCGCTGCATTGATTTTTGAAACTTAGGAACAAAGACTTGGTTCCAGCGTCATTCGTCCGGGTTCGATGGGGGTCTATCATCGTGTTAGATCGTGCGTATTTAATGCGTCAGCTTTTGACGGTCCTCAAATTCGCCAAGTTAACCTCTGATCCGCGCTTTGCGGCGTTCCTAGCAGAAAAGGCAATCGACCTAGACTCTCAGGCCAAGGCAATTCCCCCTGCGCCGGACATGAGCCCGCGCGCGCCCGACGTCGAGCCGGAGAAATGAGAGCGGTCGGCCTTCTTCCTGCTTCACGGCTTTAAGCGCAGGCGCTGACGGGTCTGCGTCCTCTAGAGAATTGAGCAATTGCTGATGTCCCTGCAATTCCACCGTGCCGTTGACGACATGGAAATTTGGAGCGCAAGTAGCGACAGCTTTTCGTTCGTGATCAGCAACGAGAGCCCAACCGGCCCCGGCTTCCACGGACGCGCGGGCTATCTGGCGTCATGGCGCCCGCTCAATCGGAACATCGGCGCCGTCAGGATCACCAGCTCGCCATTCAAGACTTTTGCGGAGGCCGAAGATGCCTGCAACACGATATTGAACTACCTGAAGAGAGAAACGGATGCCGATCTTTGAGGTGGCTTCACCGATAATCAATGAAGTAGTGATCAGCAATCCGGCTAGACAATGACTGGTTTGGATCGTCAGAAGCGGAAGCCAACCTCGACCGGTTCGATCGCGATGCTTTGAGACCAATCCCTCAAATCCGAACTCGCACGCCTTGCGGAACAGGTCTGGGCCGATCTCGCCTTGCTCGAAATCGCTCATGAAGATGCCATCAGGTCGGCGAGCCAATAGCCGGGCCAGATTGGCCTTGCGCAGAGGGTTGATCGACGTAGGCAAATGATCTTTGGTTTAGCACAAGCGGCATGCACCCCATGACGCGCAGCAGCTGGCGCCCCACCCGACGCCACATCCTCCGCAGCCGCAGCGGCAAGCACGGACCGCGCAGGCCCGGCAAGCGCGACACGCGCGACAACCGCCACACCGGGCAACCCAGGCTAGCTGAACGCCGGTGTGAGCCGCTTCCGTGCCCTCCTTGTCGAACACATAGAACGTCGCCAGGCTTATGTCGGCGATTTCCTCGTCACCGAGAGTAATCTGATGGTTCGGTGAATAATTTGGCGTCTGTGATTCATCGGTGGCCGGTGCAACCGCCGCCGAGGCGCTCGCCACCAGTGAAAAGGTCAAACCAGCAGCGCCCAGGGCGGGCATGGCTTTCGTAACTCGCCTTTGCTTCGAAGCCTGCTTCACTCGTGGCATTTTCGAATCCTCCTCATCTCACACGGGGTCCGAGTTCAATCAGCTTACTTCAAGGGCTGAAGGCCGCTAACCCGACGGGTTATTATTTGGTGGAGTTACCAAAGCTCCGACGGGCGGAGTAAGCGTACAGCTTATTTGTGAGAGGCCCCAGTAAGGAAATGCCGGGGCCTCAACAATTTCTCTCAGTCTAATTGCGATAGATCAATATCCCCTGGTGAGCGCGCCAGGCTTATCCTAGGGCGAAATCCGGCCGAACGTCTGCACCACGGCTTATCGCGGCTACAGAGCGCATTAGTCATAGAAACTCGCCCAATAAAAAAGAGCGAAAAGAACCGCTAGAGGCCCCAGTACGAACGGAAGGATCATCCATCTCTCATAGGCTTTAGTATGCACAGGCCGGTTCGTCGCATGGCTCGGTTCGCTTGGTTGGGTAATCACGGGATAGTCCCTTTCCCTGGCGCAGTCCGCGGTTTCCTTGGTTTAGCAAGACAACAGCCTCTCAACCTGATCCAGATCAAGGCTGCCTGATTCCGTAATGCACTAACGCCAGTCGCCGTAACGGCATGTTCTACACGCTTCAGCGATAGCTGCCGTCCTCAATAGGCCCTGGTTAAAACTCCCGGCTTGTCCCAGTCAAAATCAGGCCGCACGTCGGCACCACGCTTGCCGCAAGCTGAGCAAATAAACTTCGGCTCAAGATCAGATAGCCGAAGATCATCAGACCATCGATCGCCGCTGATCGCGAGCTGGTGGCTGCACCTGTAGTCGGCGCAATAGATCAACAGCCCGCGTACGCCTGACGAGCGCATTTCAGCAAAGGTGATTTTTTTCGAGCGGACCGGAGCGCACATATCCGATGATTGCGGCGGTCGGGACGGACGAAAAGGTCAAGTGTGCGGACTTGAACTAAGCCCAAAACGATATTTAAGCTCCAGCAAACGCTCGAACGAAAAAATTACAGTTCCGAGTTGCGGGTGAAAAAATAGGGAGGGATCTCATGGATCGGATAACGCACTGCCCGAAGTGCGGAAAACGACGGGTTCCGGTTATTATCTTTTCTGGCCGCACCGAGCTCCAATGCATAAGCTGTGACGACCCTGCGTCGGCACATTGCCCCTGAGAAGCCAATCGTTGCAGAGACCGTTGCGTCGCGGGCCGCGTAAGGACAGGTAACCGCAGATTAAAGCTTTAGGCTCAACCTAGTCTTGACCTTCTGGTTGGTCACGAACAACAGGCCGTCGCTGATCTCAACCCAGCGGCGGCTTTTCGTTGAGGGCGCTGGGCTTCGATCCCGCTGCGACAAATTAGAACACTGACCGACCGACGCGGCCGAGCGTAAGTTGATCTGTATCGGCTGCCGCAGTGTCGGCCGACACCTCTGGACCCCAGCCGGTTCGCCCAAGCCGGGGTTTTTCTTTGCAGGACATGCGCCGCAGATAAATTTGGAATAAGCGGAGAGCCCTGGGGTTAACGTGGACAACAACTCACCACGACAAATCGG
>DATMQC010000105.1:0-4222 GCA_035567275.1 Chthoniobacterales bacterium
GCGTACTCGGGGGTTTGAAATATCTTGGTGAGATCCCGGGGATCGCTTAACTCTCCCCAGGTATCCATATTCATCACCGTAGGAGCAGCCGCGCTGATAAAGGGAGCATGAGCGGCAGACGCAATTTGGGCTATTCCTCCCAGCAGCTCAACGTCGGGCGCGCTGTGGTCAAAATAATAATCACCGACCAAGCACCCATACGGTTGGCCTCCCGGCGAACCATACTCATCCTCGTACACTCTCTTAAAGATGGGGCTTTGGTCCCAGGCAACGCCCTTGTACTTTTTCAGCGTTCTGGCCAGATCCTTCTTGGAGACATTCATCACTCTGATCTTCAGCATCTCATCCGTCTCCGTATTACTAACGAGATGATAAAGACCTCGCCAGGTCCCCTCGAGTTTCTTGAAGTCCTCGTGGTGAATAATCACATTGATCTGTTCCGTCAACTTTCGGTCGAGTTCGCCGATCAGCGACTGGATTGTTACGAGCGCATCGTCCGAGATCAAAGACGCTGCACCCAGCGCCTGCTCCGCAAGTGTTTTTACCGCTTCCTGAACCGCTGATTTTGCCTGCTCGGTTTTCGGCTTGAATTCGCGGTCGAGGAGCGTCTCGAATTCGTTTGCCTCCACCGTCGCGGCTACGGCTCCGGCAGTTTGCGTCTGAGGATTCTGTTCGGCCATATGCGTATTTATTTACTTATTTAGCGCTTTCGGAAGCGGCAGCACTTTCGGGCTTGGGAGCCGACGCAAGCGCATTGAGAAGAGCCGGTTCAGCAAGAAGCTTCTTCACCAGTTCCTCCGCACCCGTCTTCCCGTCCATGTAGGTAATGAGATTCGCCAGTTGATTGCGGGCAGTCAGCAGCTTGCTTAGCGATTCAACTTTCCGCGCAACTGCGCCAGGAGAAAAATCCTCGAGGCTCTCAAAGGTGATATCAAGGCTCAAGTTTCCTTGTCCCGTCAACGTATTTGGAACGCTGAAAGCCACTCGTGGTCTCGTCGCCTTCAGCCGATCATCAAAATTATCGATGTCGAATTCAAGGAACTTGCGCTCTGCGACTGGAGCCAAAGGATCAGCCGGTTTCCCGGAGAGATCGGCCATGACTCCCATCACGAAAGGCAATTCGATTTTCTTTTGCGCGCCATACACCTCTACATCGTATTCGATCTGTACGCGCGGTGCCCGGTTTCGGGCGATAAACTTCTGGCTACTAGCTTTTGCCATAAAACAGATTTAGGGGATTAAAAAAGCAATGGAACTCCGCTCACTCGATGCGTGTCTACATGAATATGCGCAAGGAAATGAAGGGTGCCAACTAATACTGTCACCTCATCACGGTGGTACGATCGACAGAAACCGCTCGAACAGGAACCGAATAAACTCGAAACAGCACTGAACATCTCCCGTATCGTCCATCCTTTTTTTGCTCAATGGATACCGCCAGATTCTCCGGATTTTGTCAATTGCATTGTGGCATTTTGTGCTTCAGCCGCATGCCTATTCTTCTTTCTCACCCGTCACCGTTCGCACCTGCGTAATCGCATCGGGAGAAAGATCCTCAATGATCTGCATGAAGCTCATTTGTGCCAATCTTGCCGCACGCTTCAGAAGCAAAGGCACCGGGCTGGAAGGTTCAACCCGGGCGTAATAGTCACAGATTTTCTCTAACAAGGCTGTTACATCCTGACGGCTTCGTATTTCTCCGGACGTCGAAAAAACTCCCGGTGTTCCTTGTGCGCCGAGATCGGATACCCCTCCTCCCTGAATGGCCCCCACGGCTGCAGACACCGACGCGGTATAAGGAGCGATCCGCTTCTGCATCGCAGCCAAATCGCCGGTAAGCAAATCCAGGTCCGGCGCATTGGCAGCGCCGACAGTCGCCATAATGATTTCGTCCATCTCCTTGACAAGGGCCAGGCAATCCGTAACACAATGATAGGTTTGGGCGAGTTCCTCCGGCTTTGTGTCGCGAAATGCGGCCTCAATTTGCGCCGTTGTCATGCCGGGGCCTTCACCTCCAGCGGCTGCGCCTGCTTCCGCTTTCAGAAAATCTCCCAGGCTGCGCCGCCCCATGCGAAGCGAGTTGCACAGCGGAGTTCGCCGGAGCTTTTCGAGTATCTGGAACGGATCACCGAAGGTTCCGATCGGTGTCGCAAGGGAAGCAACAATGTTCATCCGCTGCAGAGGGTCGTTGTTGTCTCCAGGGTCGAGTTGCGGATGGACGTTCGCCCAATAACTTCCAAGAAGCCCTTTCACTAGCGCCACGCCCTCTCGAAAGCCGGCAATCCCCTCAAGTTCAAGCAGCGCCACCGTCAGCACGAGAGCGACTCGCAAATCTTTTGATTGTTCAAATAGCTCCAGACAGCTCGCCCGTATCTGTTTCCAATCCGGAGGTTCCGCCGCGGAAAACTGGGTTTCAGGTTTTCCCCGAGCCAATGTTTCAAGCTCCTGGAGTCGCACATCGTAGGATAGGTCTACTCCGCACGGAGCCTCTTCCGAAATTGGCCTTAGCAACTCTTCAGCAACAGACATGCATGCACCCTCCCGATTGCCAGCACACAAAATCCCTTTTACCTTGTCCAGCGCTATTTGTTTGCATCACTCTGAACTGCATGCAAGCCATGGACCTAACCTCCACCTCTTACGACGAAGTCCTCTATCCGGCAGGTCTCTTTCCCCAGACGCATCCGGATCGCCTAGCGACTACGGCCTACTTGCGCGGGTTATCACCCGCCCCGATCCAACGCTGCCGGGTTCTGGAACTAGGGTGCGGCGCGGCCAATAATCTGGTGGCAATGGCTTTTCAGCTGCCCGAAAGTGAATTCGTCGGCGTCGACGCGGCGCGAATCCCCATTGCTTCGGGGCAGTCGCTGGCAGCGGAGCTTGGATTGCGCAACATGACTCTCCGGGCAATGGATCTCTGCGACCGGAATCTGGAAAAATTCGGAACATTCGACTTCATCGTTGCCCATGGAGTCTATTCGTGGGTTCCAGATTTTGTTCGCGAACGGATTCTTCAGATCTGCCGAGACATGCTCGCCAAAGAGGGGATTGGCTATGTCAGCTACAACGCCTACCCCGGATGCCATTTCCGCGACCTTGTGCGCCATATGATGTGCTTCCATACCCAAAAATTCGAGGGAGTCTCAGAAAAGGCGACCCAGGCGCGTGCGCTCGTGAAATTCATGGCCGAATCCAGAAAAAAGCCAGATTATTATACGGAAGCTTTTCACACTCAGCTGGGACGCATCGTAAAATACGGCGACGAGAGTCTCTACCATGACGATCTGAATCCGTTTGCCCAGCCATTTTATTTTCACGAATTCATGGAAGAAGCCCAACGTCACGATCTGCAATATGTGGGAGAGGCTGTCCTGGACTCATCCGACCGGGCTCAATTTACGCCGGAAGCTCTTCAACGGATGCGGGAATTGGATGGAGCAAATGAGATTGTCAGGGAGCAGTACAAGGACTTCCTCTGTGGCACCGGCTTTCGTCAGACATTGCTGTGCAAAAGAGAACTTCAGCTTGCCGCCGCTTTTCTTGAAGAGCGGATTCCGGACCTGTTTGCCATGTGCGATTCCGTACCCCTGACCGACCCGGAAACGGCCGGTGATTCGCCGGTAGAGTTCAAAACCCCGAGAGGCGGCAAGTTTGAGATTTCGAATCCCGTTTGGCGCACAGCACTCTGCTATATCTGCTCGCAGTGGCCCTGCGCTGTTTCTTTCGAACAGATTCTGAATGAAGTCAGGCGGAGAGACCCAAAAAACTTCACTGATTCCGGCTCTGCTACTGAAGGAGCCTTCATCGCTACGGCGTTGAAAGAGTCTTATGCATTAGGTGTCGTTTCGTTGAGGATCCGGCCTCCGAGCGTTGTGAACCAGGTCGGCCAACGGCCGGCGATAAGCCGGCTGGCTCAAGCGCAGATTCGACTGGGCGGGTCAATTGCCTCCCAGCTCCACGCAAGCATGAAAGTTCCAGATGCCGCGGGCAGGCATTTTTTGTCGCTACTCGATGGCACTCGCGACGTTGAGGCATTAGCCGCCGAAATGATAGCCTTCACAAGATCAAGCGCACAGGACCTGCTCCCTGGCGAAACGGACGACAAAGAGAACCTTGAGGAAAAGGTGAGACAGCGAGTCAAAAATAATCTGGTCTCGCTTATGCGCGGGGGGATGTTTGTTGCCTCTCCAGGAACTGGTGGTGGAAGCTACTGAGCGGCAAC
>DATMQC010000106.1:0-14826 GCA_035567275.1 Chthoniobacterales bacterium
ACGATTTGGCCGCAGAGGTTTTGCGGTTAAAGCGGCAGCGTAACGCGATTATCCTGGCTCATAACTATCAAGTGCCGGAAATCCAGGATGTAGCCGACTATGTCGGCGACTCACTGGGACTCAGCTTCAGAGCCAGAGAAACGGATGCGGACGTTATCGTTTTCTGTGGCGTGCATTTCATGGCCGAAACGGCAAAAATCGTGAATCCGACAAAGAGAGTGATCTTGCCGGATTTGGACGCTGGCTGTTCTCTTTCAGAATCCTGCCCGGCCGAGAGTCTTGGAGAATTCTTGCAACAGCACGCCGACAAGAATTATTACGTCATTGCCTACATCAATTGCAGCGCGGGGGTGAAAGCGCTCTCCGATATCATCTGTACGAGCGGCAACGCGGTGCGGGTAGTCGAAAATGCTCCTGCAGATCGGAATATTCTTTTCGTCCCGGATCAAAATCTCGGAGCCTGGGTGATGGAGAAAACGGGCCGGAAAATGGACCTTTGGCGAGGAGCCTGTTATGTCCACGTAGAATTTACCCGGGACAGCATCAGTGCGATCCACGAGCGGTACCCGGCGGCCCCGGTCGTCGCTCATCCGGAGTGCACCTTTGCGGTGAGAATGTTGGCAGATGAAGTCTGTTCGACGGAGAAGATGGTAAAGTATTGCCGGGATTCGCACGCTGAAGCATTCATAATCGTGACAGAATCGGGGATGCTCCATCGTTTGCGAAAGGAGATTCCTGGGAAGATCTTCATTCCGGGACCCACGGACAGATGTGCTTGCGCCGAATGCCGATTCATGAAGAAAAATACATTAGAAAAGCTGCGAGACGCACTGGCAAATCTTTCGCCAGAAATCCGGATGCCCGAAGCGTTGCGCAAACGGGCAGAGCTGCCTATCAGTCGAATGCTAGAACTTAGCCGTTGAACAAAGCCTCCGCCGTCGTCATTGGAGCTGGGCCGGCCGGGTTGCGGGCCGCGGAATTGATTGCTCAGCGTGGGATCCGTACGTCCATTTTTGAGCAGAAGGCTTCGCCGGGGCGAAAATTTCTCGTTGCCGGCAGAGGTGGCCTGAACATCACTCATTCAGAACCGCCCGAAGATTTTGCCACACGCTACGATAGCCCGGCGCGATGGGGTGCGTTGCTCAAACAGTTTTCTCCAGCGGATCTTCGCGGATGGTTCGAAAAGCTTGGCGTGGAAACGTTTGTCGGAACCAGCGGGCGGGTTTTCCCGCGCAATTTTCGTACGCCAATGATTCTTGAATTATGGCTGGAACGGCTCGATGGACTAGGGGTCGATTTCCAGGTGGGCCGCCGTTTTCACCAGATGCTCGGCAGCGGTCCCTACGATCTGGTGTTTCAGCGTGGTTCAAAATATCATCTGGTGACCGCGGATGCCGTAGTCTTTGCGCTCGGTGGCGCTTCATGGCCTCAGACGGGATCAGACGCCCTCTGGGTCGAGGAGTTTCGCCGATTGGGAGTGCCCGTGAATGCGTTTGTCCCTGCCAACGTTGGATGGGAAAGAGCGTGGTCCGACTCGTTTCTAGCCGTCGCGGACGGAAAACCGCTCAAGAATCTCGAGGTGACATGTGCGGGTAGAACCGTCAAAGGCGAGCTCATGGTTACCGAATATGGTCTCGAGGGAGGTGCGATTTACCAATTAACTCGTGAATTAAGAAAATCTCCGCAGATAGATATCGATTTTAGGCCCGGCCTCAGCCCCGCGCAGCTCGAAGAACGTTGGCGCGACGGAATGGACCTGAAAGAAGGGGCAATTAAACTTTGGCGGCTGAGCGCTGCAGCCGCTGCGCTCATCGAGGAAGTGGTCCAGCCGCAGAGTCTTTTCCATTGGATCGCGGCGGTGAAACGTTGCCGGATTGTCTTGGAGCGTCCAAGACCCATTGAGGAGGCCATCTCGAGCGCCGGCGGTGTGCCGTGGGATCAGCTCACCGAAGATCTCATGATTCACTCAATTCCCGGTGTGTTTTGCGCCGGGGAAATGATTGATTGGGAGGCTCCAACCGGCGGATACCTTATGCAAGGCTGTTTTGTGACGGGGACAATTGCCGGTGAGGGAGCCGCAAAGTGGATTGCGAAGGCACGTCAGACGTGACAGCTTGGCCACCACGAACATGAACATGGAACTTAAGATTGGTGATCCGGCTCCTGATTTTAAAGCAACCGCAGTTGGCGGCATCTACGGTGGAGGCCAGGAGGTCAAGCTCGCCGACTTCGCAGGTTCAACAATAGTTCTGTATTTTTACCCAAAGGACGATACCCCGGGGTGCACAGCCCAAGCTTGTGACTTGCGCGATTCCTGGCGTGAGCTTCAATCTAAAGTGGAACTTTTCGGCGTCAGCATCGATAGCGTTGAAAGCCACAAAAAATTCATCAACAAACATGGTCTTCAGTTTCCCCTCCTGAGCGACCCGGACCAGAAGATCGTGAAAGCGTACGGTGTGTGGGCCGAGAAGAGCATGTACGGGAAAAAATACATGGGCACCGAGAGGACTACCTACCTCATCGGTCCTGACCGGAAAATAAAGGCTATCCTGAAGAAAGTGAAGCCTACCGAACATGTAACGCAACTGCTCAAAGCACTTGCTTCGTAGACCGGGTTTTGCCCCTGGCCAAACCTGACGCGGCGACCACGGCGTTTGCCGCGCCTCAGCGGGAACCTCTCCCTGCCGATTATCCTGATGAATCACCAAACTCTTCTCGCCATTTACGACCGACTCGAGGCCATCATATCCAAACTGCCTGGTCCATTGCAGAACGCTGTCTTAGCGGAATTGAGGCCGGTCAAACAGATTTTTCTGGCGCAAAGACTTGCTAGAGTCGTTTTGCTGGGTAATCCGGGTGCCGACGCATCTGCTCTGTTTTCGGCGCTGGTAGGCAGCGAGCTGCAGATGATCGAGCCGGTACAGACCGAAGGTTGGGTTACCTATGAGCTGCGTGGAAGAGGCGGATTTCGGGTTCTGGATGCACGCCGCCTCAATGAGACAAGCCTGAGCTGGAGTGCCTTGGCAGGAGCCATCTCCGAGGAAAGTCCCGATCTGTTTCTATTTCTCGCCGATGGGAGGAAGCCGCTTGACCTAGGCCTGCAATGTGAGCAAGCAATCCGCCTGCTCGAACTGGCAGAGCAGCGGCATCAGTCTAAAGCCGGTTTAATCGGGGTGATTGATTTTCCCAGTGGGACTGCACCGAGTGAAGTTGAAGCCCGGCGCCTTGAGCTGCATGCCTGGTTGAGCAGCGCCGGCAAGCTATCCGGACATTTCGTTAAAAGCCTGGCGGTTTGTTCTTTTGTCCGATTCAGAGTGGATGGTTCGATCGATCCAGAACGCGACGAGCGGCGGAATTTCGATGCATTAGGCGAGCTGATCGCCCGCGAACTTCCCGGAGAAGCACAGGTTGAGATGGCGCGATTGGTCGCTGCGAAGAAAATTAAAATGGAAATCGCGCAGCGTTTGGTTCGTTCGGTGACAACCATATGCGCGGCAATCGGTGTGCAGCCAATCCCGTTTGCGGACCTTCCTGTCCTTACCGCCCTCCAATTTGCGATGGTCTCGGGAATAATGCATGTCAGCGGCCGCGAGATGGGTTTGCGGTCCGGCGCCGAATTTTTCGGAGCCTTAGGATTAAACATTGGGGCGGGAATGGTCTTTCGAGAAGGGGCACGTGCTGCGGTTAAGCTGCTGCCCGGGTGGGGCAATGCGATTTCAGGCGGAGTAGCGGCGGCTGGAACTTACGCGGTAGGCCGAAGCGCAATCGGCTATTTTATCGAAGGAATCTCAATTGGAGAAGCACGTAAGGTTTTCGGTCGCAAAAAGTTGCCAAAAGTACCTTAGTCAAACTTATTCGCGTGCACAAAGTTGACTCGTAAGCACGTCGAGAACTGCTTGTGAATAACCTGTAAAGAACTCTCGCATTCTCGAGAAAAATTTGGCGGCAACTTTGGAAAGCATAAAATTTGCCAAGTGAAAATCTCTGAAATCATGTCAACCCTTGATGCGCTTGGAGCTTCTCCTCGTAAGTCTCTGGGACAAAACTTCTTACATGATAAGAACTTGGCTTCTTGGATAGTGGAGAAACTTGAGATTGAGGCGGGTGATCGGATTGTGGAGATAGGTCCGGGGCTTGGTGCTTTAACCGAAGAAATAATGCGTCGACGGGTGTCGGCAACTTTGCTCGAAAAAGATCGGGCCTTCGCGAAATATCTCCGTGAAAGGTTTGACAATGCGGCCGTCGAAGTCATCGAAGGGGACGCTCTGGAGTACGACACCCGCATCGAGTTTCTGCGTCAACCGGTGAAAATCATCGGGAATCTGCCCTATTACTTGTCATCAGCCCTCCTGTTTCACTTCAGCGCAGATCCGTGTCCGTTTGAGCGGATGGTCTTTACCGTGCAAAAGGAGATGGCGGATCGCCTGAGTGCAGCCCCCGGGAACAAGGAGTACGGAAGTCTAAGTGTCATCACCCAAAGAAATTGGCAGGTAAGCAAGTTGAAGACTCTTGCTCCTTCAGTATTTCTTCCCCGACCGCAGGTGAATTCGGTTGTTCTTTTGCTGACCCGGCGGGAGCCTGGCGAGTTTGAGACGAGCGACCCGATAAAATTTCCTGAAGTAGTGAAGGCCGGGTTCTCAGAACGCCGGAAACAGGTGAGAAAGCTCCTGGGTGTCGATTCTGCGACGATTGAGGGGGCCCTTCGCGCGGTTAATCTCCCGGCAACAGCCAGAGCCGAAGACATTGCATTGAATCAGTGGATCAGGATTGTAAACACCCTTTATCCGCAAAGTATCTATGCATCCGATCCGCTGGAACTCCTGGCCACGGTGGATCGCAATGATCAACCGCTCGACCCTATCGATCGCGCGACGATTCATCGCGAGAATCTACTTCACCGTGCGGTTCATATTTTTATCTTAAACCGCAACGGAGAACTGCTTTTGCAGAAACGCTCGTACCGAAAAGACAAGTTCCCGCGACGGTGGGATTCGAGCGCTGCGGGTCACGTCAATGCCGGCGAATCATATCGGGATTGCGCGATGCGCGAACTGAAGGAAGAGCTTGGGATAACGGCTGGGCTCGCGGATTTGGGCAGGATCGCAGCTTCCGAGGTTACCGGCCACGAGTTTATCGAGATTTATGCCGGGATCCATGATGGCCCCTTCTCGTGGAACCAGCATGAGATCGAAACCGGCGGATTTTTTGAGCTCGACATGATCGATGTGTGGATTCGGCAACGCCCCGAGGACTTCGCCTCCGGATTTGTAGAGTGCTATCGATCTGTGCGCGGGTCACTCGCCGCGCCGTGAGGGGAAACGTGTCGGCGTGTCGGCGTATCGGCGTGTCGGCGTGGTAGATGCGCTCCCGCGCGACCGGCGTGGCATAACCCCAAGCTGGTAGGGTCACGCTCCTGCGTGACCGGCGTTGCACTACCCCAAGCTGGTAGGGCCACACGGGAGCATGGACCCTGCCCCGCTTGGGCAAGGTGACGCCGGTCATACGGGGGCGTGATCCGAATCCTGGCTTTGGGGTAATGCGACGCCGGTCACGCGGGAGCGTGGACCCTACCGCGCTTGGGGCAAGGTGACGCCGGTCATGCAGGGGCGTGATCCGATCCGGGCTATTGGACATCCGACGCCGGTCACGCGGGAGCGTGGACCCTACCGCGTCTGGGGCAAGGTGACGCCGGTCATGCGGGGGCGTGATCCGGGCTATTGGACATGCCACGCCGGTCGCGCGGGAGCGCAACCCTACCACGCGACACGCGCGACACGCCGATACGCGCGAACACGCCGACACGCCGATCCGCCGATACGTTTCCGCCTAAAGCGCAATAGGTGCGGCCAGGCAGGAATCCGGGATCCCAAACGAATCGACCAATTGCACTGCCTCATGCCGGACTTCCTGGCAAAGCTTATCAACCAGGAGGGTGATAGCCTTTGATTTTAAAGCGGTAAGTGCGCCATGTTCCAGATACCACCCCTTATGCAGCTCGATCCGCGATAAGGCAAACAGGTCACAAAGCCGCCTGAGTGCCTGTTTTACAGACTGCGACTCAACCGTGCCAACCGTCCGAGCGAATCGCTCGAGGATCAACCGCTCCACGTGAGCGTCGGCGAGATCAAGAAGCTCACGTTGCATGCGTGTGAAGGCGGCGTAAGGGTCTATTTTCTTCCTGGCCGTCAAATGGTGGAATTCCCGTGCTGCAGAGAAAAGGGTGGTCGATTCCCGGAAGCGGAGCATCATGATGTGAAAATCCGCATTACGAAGGTGGCCTTCGCCCAAGTTCAAAGTGAGCGCCGGATTACGTTTGGCGATTGTGGTGAGCCTCTGGTCGACGAAAAACCCGGCCATTTGCGCCGGTCGCATCTCCTTGAGCTTATCCTTGAACTCGCTCAGCAGGTTCTTGGCAACCAATTGCATCAGCACAGTGTTGTCCCCCTCGAACGTGGTGCAGATGTCTGTATCAGCCTTTAGGGCGCTGAGCCGGTTGACAGCCAGGTATCCCTCCCCGCCGCAAGCTTCGCGACAGGTCTGGATCGTTTGAGTGGTATTCCAAGTGGTGAACGCTTTCAGTCCGGCCGCCGAGGTTTCGAGTGAGCGTGAGTTGCCCGTCTCGACCGTTGCCCTCTCTTCGATCAGATGCTTGAGGGCGAAGTCGAGTGCGAAGACGTTCGCAAGAAGCGGGCAGAGCCGCCTTTGGTGAGCGGGATAATCCAAGAGCAGGGTTTCCTGACTTGCCTTCGGCGCACCGAACTGTCGCCGGCGTGCGGCATACCGGATGGCGATCGTCAGCGCACTCTTGGCCGCGCTATTGGCGATGGTCGAGATGCTAATCCGACCGCTGACGAGCGTTCCAATCATCGTGAAAAAGCGCGCATGCGGGCTTTGAATATCGCTCCGATATTGGCCGTCGGTTGTAACGTTCGCGAATCGATTCAGCATTTCGACTCGCGGCACTTTAACGTGGTCGAACCACATCCGACCGTTATCCACCCCGTTTAACCCCATTTTTAATCCGTTATCTTCAGTCGTAACTCCCGCGAGCAGGTTCCCATTTTCGTCTCGAATCGGGACCACAAAGGCGTGCACGCCATGTTTTTGACCGTTTACCTCCAGTTGCGCGAACACGGTAGCGAACCGCCCGTCATCGGCGGCGTTTCCGATGAAATTCTTACCCGCAGAATAGGTTGGGCTATGGAGGATGAAACAATCGCTCCCTCCGTCATAAGCAGCAGTGGTCTCCAGGTCCTTGACATTTGAACCATGACCGATCTCCGTCATGGCGAAACAGCCCATAAACTTTGCTGCCGCGGCATCTGGCAGATATTTCCGGTGGTGGTATTCGCTGCCAAGCTGCTGAATGCTTCCCGCGAAAAGGCCAAATTGCACGCCCAACTTAATAACGAGGCTAATATCGTGGAATGTGAGCGTTTCAAACGCCGCCATGAACTTGGGAACATTCTCGTCGCCTCCCACTGAACGGGGCAAAAAGATTCGCCCGATTCCGGTATCGGCAATCCGCTTGGTCCAAGCTAAGACGTTTCTCCTCTGTGATGCCACATCATTCCCGTCGTAGTATCGGAACTCAGGCTGAGTGATGAGCTGCTTGACCGAATTTCGGATTTCGGCATTGTCGCCGTCCAGGAGGCACTGCAACACCTTGGGGTCGAAGGTCGCAGCTCTTCTTTCGATAGGCGGATAAGTCGGCCCTGCGACTGTCGCGGGGGTTTCTTTATTGACCGGCAGAGGCTTCTCGAGCATCTCTTTCATCTTCGCCCTTTAAAGTTTGTGTTTCGGACTGGACCGGAAAAGCCGACTTTTTTTGTGGGTAAAAACCCTCGCCGCGAGTTGCCTTATCGATGAGAAGGGAACTAGGCTCGAAATAAGAACCAACGCGGTCCCGGAGATTATTCAGCCGGCTAAGCACCGTCTGAAGGCCGAGATGATCTGCAAATCGAAGCGGACCTCCACGAAAGGGCGCCCAGCCGGTTCCCATGATCATGCCAAAATCCACATCTTCCGGAGCGTCGACCACTTTCTCTTCGAGGGTACGCGCTGCCTCATTGACCATAAGGAGAACCAGCCGATCACGCAGATCACCTTCATTCACCGTCGTTGGTTCGGCTGGCTGAAAGCTGCCTAGTTGCGGATTTACCTTCCGGTCGTCGCCGGGGCCATATTTGTAAAAACCCATCCCGGACTTCCGGCCGAGCCATCCCTTCTGGACCATCTTGCTGAGCAGGTCGTTAAGCGGTGCCAGATGTTTTACACGTTGCTCGAGGTCTTTCGCTACGTGTTCGGAGACGTCCAAACCGACTTCGTCGATTAGTCGCAACGGGCCCATGGGCATCCCGAAATCGAGCATCACACGATCGATCGTTTCAACTCGATGGCCCTCAGCAAATAAGCGCACCGCTTCAACCATGTAGGGCAACAGGATCCGGTTTACGAGGAATCCAGGGCTATCCTTGACCAGGACCGGCAGCTTGCCAATTCCCTTTGCGAACTTTAACGCGGTGTGCAGGCTCGCCGCATCTGTCTTTGTGCCGCGAACCAGCTCTACCAGCTGCATCCGATGCACCGGGTTAAAGAAATGGATCCCGACCACCCGTTCAGGATGTTCGAGTGATGACGCAATTGCGTCGATCGAAAGAGCAGAAGTGTTCGACGCCAGAAGGGTCCCGGGTGAAACTCTTGATTCCAGGTCAGCGAAGATTGCCTGCTTCAGTTCTAGCTTTTCGACGGCGGCTTCGATCACTACGTCCACATCTCGGAGCGGGATCTCCTCAAAAAACGGAAGTATCCGATCATAGCCATTACGTGCCTCTGTTTCCGAGAACAGATGACGTCTAACCGCTTCCCGGTAAATTTTTGCGATGGCCTGCATTCCTTTCCCTAATGGCGCCGGTCCGACGTCTTTAAGCAGAACGCGAATTCCGCGACTGCTCAGCCATTGCGCAATGCCGGCCCCCATCAGCCCGGCACCAATGACCAGACCTCTCTTTATCGTTTTCGCCGGCATTACCGCCGCTGGTTGAAGATCAGGTTTGATTTTCTTGGCACGCTCCTGAAGAAAGAAGAGCCCGATCAGGTTTTGTGCGGTCTCGGTGAGAGCCAATTCAACGAAGTAATTCTTCTCATTGGCGAGCGACTGCTCGTGGGAGACGTTAAGACTGGCGCACACTACCTCAAGGGCCTTAAGCGGCGCCGGGTAATGTCCTCGCGTCCTCGCTAATGTCTTTTTCTCGACTTGGGATTTGATGAATTGCGACACGGGCGGCCGATTCGCGATATGCAGTTTATAGGATCGCTTTTTGCCTTCGCTTTCCTGAATCATCCTGTTCGCCACGCCCGGTAATCGCTCCAGGTGGACGACCGAATCTACCATCCCCAGTTTAAGAGCTTGTTTTGCGGCATACTGACGCCCGGTCAGGATTGCCTCCAGCGCGTTCGGCAAACCGATCAGTTTCGGCAGCCGAGTTGAGCCTCCCCACGCCGGCAAAATTCCGAGATTCGTTTCCGGCAGTCCAACTTTTGTCGCGGAATCGGACGAGGCAATACGGTAGTCACACGCTAAGGCGATCTCAAAGCCGCCTCCAAGCGCGACACCGTGAATAGTGGCAACCGTCGGGTAGGGGAGACGGGCAATTCGATCAAATGTCTGCTGACCTCGTTCGATCAAAACCGCGATGTGCTCCGCACTCATGGCCTGGGCAAAGCCATTTAGATCTGCACCTGCGATAAAAATCTTCGGTTTCGCGCTTCGAATAATCAGACCTTTAAGGCCTTTTTCCGACTCGAGGAAATTCAAGTGTTCACTAAGTTCGCGGAGAGTCAGTTCGTCGAAGATGTTGGCGGTCGAGTCGGGTCGGTCAAAAGTGAGAATCGCTATCCGGGAGTCTGATACTTCGCGTTGAATATTTTGATTCATGGCAGCAATCTCCTCTCAGCTCCGGTTTAACCAGAGCGCGCCACCTTGCCCGCCTCCGACGCATAGCGAGACCAGCGCGCGATTGGCATTTCGTCGGTGCAGTTCTTTCAGCGCGGTTAGTACCAACCGGGATCCGGTCACTCCAACCGGGTGTCCGAGAGCAATTCCGCCTCCGTTGACGTTCAGAATCTCGTCCGGAATCTCCCCAAGCGCTGTTTCGCGTTGAAGATGCTTCCGTGAATAAGTTTCCAATTTTGCTGCCTTTTGACAGCCGATCACCTGAGCGGCGAACGCCTCGTTGATTTCGATGATATCGGCATCTTTGAGGCTGAGGCCCGTCTTCTGTTCCGCACGGTGAATTGCGTAGACCGGGCCGAGACCCATGCGCGAAGGGTCCAGCCCGGCGTAAGCGTAACCCTCGAGGCGACCGAGCGGAGTTAATCCGGATTCCTTCAGCGCGCGTTCGGTCATTAGCAGCAGAGCCGAGGCCCCATCCGTAACCTGCGAGGAATTACCAGCTGTCACCGTTCCGGTATCCGGTTCAAAGAACGGCTTCAGTTTAGCCAAAGCCTCCATCGTTTGATTTTCCCGCGGACCGTTGTCCTGGTCCATGAAGGTCCGGCCATTTTTCGCCTTCGGTAAATACACGGGTGTGATCTCCTGTTTCAGCTTTTCTCGAGCTGCGACAGCCTTGTGATGGGACCTCATGGCAAATGTATCCTGCTCTTCCCGCGTTATGCTAAAGTCGCGGCTGACGTTCTCCGCCGTTTGGCCCATGTTACACCCACAGACCGGGTCGGAGAGTCCAAGCTGGAGACCGATTCGCGGTTGAAAATCCGTCGGCCGGAAACTGCTCAGCACGCCTAGTTTCTGGGAAAGATTCTTGGCTCGTGCGAACGCCCCAAACTTCTTGGCGGCTTCGTAGGAATATAACAACGGAATCTGCGACATGCTTTCGACCCCACCTACGACAAAAATGTCGCCGCGTCCGACCAGCATCTTTTCCGCAGCTTGAGTAACCGCCTCGAACCCTGAAGCGCAATTGCGATGAACCGTAATAGCCGGGACCGACTCCGGTATGCCGGCTCGCAGCGCAATCACTCGACCAACGTTTGCCGCATCGGCCGGTTGGCCTACGCAACCGAATATGACCTCTTCGATTTTTGACGGATCGATTCCAGTGCGAGCTACCAGAAGCCCGACAGCAGCCTTACCCAGTTCGACCGCCTCGATATCTGCCAAAGTTGTACCCGCTTTGGCAAACGGAGTTCGGACACCGTCCACTATGTAAACCGGTTCTTTCATAAACGTCTGCTCTAAAATCGAAGGTTCGCTTTATGCGCCGTGCGACAGCGTCCAGGATAACAGCTCACGGTGCCACCTAGTGCACCGTCTCACATATAATGATGATGTCGTTGCGTTCAAAATGGGCCGTCGGCAAGGCGCGAGGAGGGCGCATCCCGGACCAGTTTTAGGCCTGTGGCGGTCTGGTTTGCCTCGGCGCCCCTCAAACTGGTGCGGGACGTAACCGACGAGCAACGCAGCCGCCGGCCCATTTTCAACGCAACCCTCCGGGCCGCGGCGACATCACCACTATATGCGAGACTGTGCACTAGCCGAATCCAAATTTAGTTGGCGCGTCTCGTTTCCTCTATAATCTGCACCTCATGCCCTTGAAGATTGATCTTCACTGCCACTCTTTTTTTTCAGGGGACGGAGTGAGCAGTCCCGAACAATTGATCGGGGCGGCGCGAAAGAAAGGGCTGAATGGGTTTGTGATCACCGACCACAATACCTGCGACGCGATCACTTACATGGTGAATGCGGGCCTGATGCGAAAGGACGGCTTGCCCGTTAACGATTTTCTAGTCGTTCCAGGGATCGAAGTCACAACCGCGGAAGGGCATCTTCTTTGTATCGGAGCTGTTTTGCCAAATCTGAAGGGCAGAACGGCACTGGAAGTTTGCCGTCTCATTCACGAGGCAGGCGGCCTGGCTATCCCGCCGCATCCTTATGATCTTTTTCGCGCTGGCATCCGAGAGAATGTGCTGAACACCCTTCCTATCGATGCCATTGAAGTGTTCAATGCTGCGAGCACTCTCAAGCGGTACAATCATTTGGCATTCGACTATGCAAGAGAGCGGGGATTGCCAATGATTGCGGCAAGCGATGCTCATCACTACGCCGCAATCGGGACTGCTTATACGATTCTGAAGACCGATGATTTTTCGGTGAGAGGAATTCTGGAGCAGATTCCGAAACAGAACGATCTGAACCAGGAATACCTCTCGGTTAGGCAAAATCTGCGAAAGACCTGGAACAATTGGCTACGGCTCAAGAAACGGAAATCGGTTCAAGACATGCTCTCCGGAGAAAACCGGCCCAGCGAATAGAGGGCATACGCGCTAGCCCTGAAGCGCTTGAGGCCCTCGGCCCAGGCTGGAGGGGCGTTGCTCGCAGCGCCCGGGTGCGCGCAAAGCCATTTCCGTTTTTAGGGGTTAGTCGGCAGGCATTACGAACCCGCGGGAGTTGCAAGCAACTCCCCTCCAGACGAGGCCTTAGTCAATGGTCGATTTCGACCCGAACAGCGCGCGTTTTATCCAGCCTGAGAATTTCCCCGGGGGAGAAATGAATTCGAGCTTTGGGATCGGTTACCTTCTCACCACGCCATTGTACACTCCCCTGCTCTACCAGCCGGCGGGCTTCGCTTCGTGATTTCGTCAGTTGGAAACCCTGTGCGTATGCCGCAACCACTGCGGAAATGATATCATCGCCGAGTTCGCCCAGCCGCACCTTCGGCAACTCGGCCGAAGAGAGGTCGCGCCTCGCAAATCTCGCTTCAAAATCGTCAAGCGCCGACCGTGCTGCGCCCCGGTCATGAAATTGCTCTACGATGCGATATGCCAACTGTTTTTTGGCCTCCATCGGATGAGTTATAGGCACCGTTTCGCCCAGGAGAATCTTGTAATAACGAGCCATCAGCTCATCGGAGATGCTCATAAGCTTGCCAAACATCTCCGCCGGCGGCTCGTCGATGCCGACGTAGTTTCCAAGACTTTTGCTCATTTTCTGGAGGCCATCCAACCCTTCCAGAATGGGTTGCAAACATGCCACCTGCTGCGGTTGCCCCTGATCCTTCTGCAGATCTCGACCGACCATGATATTGAATAGTTGATCTGTCCCACCCAGTTCCACATCCGCCCGGGTCATTACAGAATCCCAGCCCTGCATGAGCGGATACTGGAATTCGTGAAGAAAGATTGGCAACCCTTCCTGGAGCCGGCTCTTGAAATCTTCACGCTGCAGCATCTGCTGAAACGTCACTCGACTGTTTAACCTGATGACATCCATGAAGGCCATCCGCCCAAACCACTCGCCGTTGAACACCACTTCCGTGCGAGCGGTATCAAGTATCTTGAAGGCTTGAACCTTGTAGGTCTCGGCGTTGGCAATGACCTGTTCGTAAGTCAGTATCGGTCTGGCGGAAGATCGGCCGCTCGGGTCGCCTATCATCGATGTAAAATCGCCGATGATCAACACCGCTTGATGCCCGGCGTCCTGGAACTGCCTGAGCTTGCGCAAATTGATGGAGTGGCCGAGATGCAGATCAGGCGAAGTCGGATCGACGCCCAATTTCACTCGAAGAGGGCGGCCTTCTGCAAGCTTCTGTCTCAGCTCGGGTTCGCTAATGATTTGCGAGCCGTCCCGTTTCAGAAATTCAATGGTGTCGTCTGGTGATTTCATGTCAGGCTGTTGAGCGGGACGAATGCTGGCCCAGATTCCTGTCGGACCCGCGTGCGCGGGCTCGCGAGATTTCCAGACTATTGCAATCTAGTCGCGGCAGCCGGTTTTGGAGCTTCTTCCGGCGGACCCGAGATCGGCTCCGGCTTCTTCTTCACGGAAATCCTTTCAACCACGTAAAACAACACCGGAATAAGAAAAATCGCGATGAATGTCGCTGCGAGCATTCCGCCGATGACCGTCGTTCCAAGAATTCGCCTCGACACGGCGCCCGATCCCGCAGCCGTCCACAGCGGTACGCACCCGAGGATGAACGCAAAGGCAGTCATCAGGATCGGCCGAAGCCGCAAACGGGCGGCAGCCAACGCCGCATCCACGATTGTCTGCCCTTTTTCGTACTCGGCTCTGGCAAATTCGACAATCAAGATCGCGTTCTTTGCCGCTAGGCCAATGAGCATGACTAAACCGATCTGAAAATAGACGTCGTTTTCGAAGTCTCTGGCATATAGCGCCAAGAAGGCGCCGAACACGGCTATCGGCGTACTAAGAAGGACGCTAAACGGCAAAGTCCAACTTTCGTACAGGGCCGCAAGAATCAGGAAGACGAATAGCAGCGAGATTCCGAAGATCACGGCCGGCGGCACTCCTTTCTGGGCTTGCTGTTCCTGGAACGACATGTCCTTATAGGCAAGCCCCATCTCTCTCGGCATCGTCTTGGCAAACACATCTTGGAGCACTGCCATAATTTGGTATGTGCTAACACCCTCCTTTCCACTCACATTCAACTGGGCGCATCGATGAAGATTGTAACGCATCGTAAACTCTGGCCCAGTGTGCCTCTCCACCCGTACCATCGAAGAAAGAGGTACCGGATTTCCGATATTATTACGCACGTAGAACTGGCCGATATCTACTGCATTCATTCGATATGGGCCATCCGCTTGGACATAAACCTGCCATGTCCGTCCGAAGAGATTGAGATAATTGACAAACGTACCGCCCATAAAGACTTGGGCGGTCTTATACACGTCGGACAATTCAACTCCTTGCTTCAGGACTTTGTCTTGATCAACAAAGAGATAAAGCTGAGGAACGCTTGGCAACCAAGTGGTTAGGATACGACCAATTTCCGGGCGCTGCCGGACAGC
>DATMQC010000107.1:0-8596 GCA_035567275.1 Chthoniobacterales bacterium
ACCAGTTTTGCTGATGATCCGCCGGCCACGCGTCACGATTATCTGGTCGAAGAAATCGAACGCTCCCTTAAGGAGGTTTCAGCGAGCCGCCGCTCCGAGTATCTCAGCGCCTTGATGGAGCGATTCCCAGGGCCCGAACGAATCGATGCGCCATACTTTAAACCGCCCACGGTCGAACAGGTCCAGAAGAGTGCGCAAGAGATCGCTGACGAACTGGTCGCGCGTCTTGGCGAACTTTCCAGCGAAGGAAAGGCGGTGCTTGCCCAGAAACTGCAGGCGCTCGGCCTGTTCGTAGTGCCAACCACGGGATTCGAACTTCCGGCGGAATTGTTGGGCAAACTCGGCATCAGCCCAAAAGATGCCTTGGACGAGGAGCGGATGATAAAGCTGTTTACGGCCCTTCTTGAACTGATCGTCTCGCTCGATCACTTGATCTGGAATCTTTGGAAGAACATCGCGCCCAAGTCCATCGTAAGACGCGACGCGAGCAGCGACAATTTAAGACGAATCGTAGGCAGATATCTTGCCGGAGACCGCGAGGTCGCAACCCTTCAGGTAAGCCAGATGCTCGACAAAACACGCCAACTGACTGGAGGCATCCTGTCGGCAATCGGTACCGTTGGCGAGACTTATGCTCGCCATCATCTGGAGATGTTTGCGCCCGAGAAAATTCGGGCTTCCATCGAATCGAAGAGTTCCAGTTTCATCGGAAGCGCCGAGCAAAGGTGCTGGCGTCGCTATGTCGAACTGGCGGGCGAGCTGAGCGGCCAGGCGATCGAAACACAAATTATCGATGCTATTGTCTCCTATACAGAGGAATTGATTTCCAGGCCGGAGCTCCGAAGTCGTTAGTGTCCCTTCGGCGAAATAGCATATATTTTGTTGCGATAAAAATGGGTAGCCGGAAAGGCGGTAGAAGCCGGGGTGGCGGTAGAACCGACGGTTGAAAATTCTATGCAGGTACATTGGCACGAAGGATTATTTTTGCTCCCGCACCACTTGCAGCGCATCCAGCGGAACCTGAATGAAAGCGCGTCTGCTGAACGCCGTCTCAACTGGCCGTATCCGTACGGACTCATCGAGGCGCGTCTGTCCAATGATGACTTGGAGAACATGCGGCTAAGGTTTGACCGCCTTCACGCCATTATGCCCAGCGGACAGGAGGTCCGATTTCCGCAGGATGCAGAACTTCCAGTAGTGGATATCAAACAGGCATTTGAATCCCGGGGACGGTTTACCGTTTTCCTTGGGGTGCCGCTCTGGTTCCCGAATCGCGCTAATTGCGTGAATCCCGGTCAGACCGTCGACTCTCGGGCAAAGATACTCTATCGGGTTATCGAAACGGAGATTGCGGATGAAAACACGGGAGAAAACATGAAAACGGTGCTCGAGCGCAGAGTGAATGCGCGACTGCTTTTGGATCACGAAGACAATTCTGATCTGGAAACCATTCCTTTGCTGAGAGTCACCAGAGCAGCCGGCCAGGACGTGGGTCTTCCGCGCCGCGATCCGGAATTTGTCGGCCCCTGCCTGGTCTTGAATGGATCGCCCGCTCTTCGGGAGCTCGTCCGCGACCTGAGCAGCCAAGTGCTGGCGAGTCGTCAGGAACTTGTCCTGCAGGTGACTCGGGGAGGATTCACCATCGACACCATGCGGGGGCTTCAGTTTGAACAGATCATGCGGCTGAGAACCCTGAATCGGTTCTCTGCTCCGCTTGAAGCGCTGATCCAGGCTCCGAGTGTGGCACCGTTCGAGCTTTATCTCCAGCTGAGGGAACTCCTCGGCGAACTTGCCGCACTCCATCCTGACCGGGACATGTACGAGTGCGCTGCCTATCAGCATGACGATCCTTTTCCTTGCTTCAACGAGCTGGCCGCAAAGATTCGGGAGCTGTTGCGCGGCAGCGTCGCGCCGAGCTTCCTGAAAGTAAATTTCACCGATGTCAACGGGGTGCGAAAAGTAGCGCTCACGGACGAGCACTTTATTCGACCAATCGATTATTTTCTTGGGATCAGGACGAAAGAGGATCCTCGATCCCTTGCACAGCTGGTGGAGGATGCGGATCGATTCAAGTTCATGCCTGAAAGCATGGCGGGGCGAGCGATCCGCGGCGTGGTTTTGAAGGAAGAACGTTTCCCTCCTCTGGAACTTCCGGCGCAGTCGAATTTATATTATTTCCGTCTTCTTCGTGGCGAAAGCGCCCGAAGCTGGCAGCAGATTCAGAGCGAGAAAGCCGCCGTTGTGAGGTGGACGGGAAACGAATCGGCTGACTATGATCTAACGCTCTACATGACTCTCCCAAAATCTGAGGCCTAGTGTCCTGTCCCCGAAATAGCATGTATTTTGTTGCGATCAAAATGGGCCGTCGACAAGGCGCGAGGAGCGGAGCATATCTCAATCGATACGTGACCGACGAGCAACGCCGTCGCCGGCCCATTTTCATCGCAACCCTTCGGGCCGGAGCCAGTTGGCTGTTTTTCTGCGTTGCTCTCTCGGCCCGTATGATTCAGATATGGGCGCTCGTTCGCGCCTTGAAAAACAGCCAACTGACTTCCGGCAAAATATATGTTATTTCGGGGACAGGACACGAGCGATGACTATTCTCGAACTTTGCGAGCCGATCTTCAGGAAGATCTGTTTGCTCAACAGGCTGGGAAGAAAGGGCGGCGGCTCTCTTGATTACGAGTCGCTCCGCATGGAGATCGAAGAGCTCTTTTCGCAGGCACGTAGAGTTTCCGAAGAGGATCCGGAGCTGCGATTTCAATGGCAAAGACTGGAGCTTCCATTGGTTTTTTTCGTCGATTCCATGATTTCGGAAAGTGGTCTGGCAGTCGCACCTGTCTGGAACCGCAGCCGCATCGCTTACGAAAGAAAAGAGCTCGCCGGAGACGAGAAGTTCTTTGATCTCCTCGATGAGACATTGAAGGATCCAAGCGACGAGGCGACCCAGAGATTGCCGGTGTTCTATACCTGCCTTGGGCTGGGCTTTATGGGCTGGTACGCGGGGCAGCCGGAATATCTGCGCGGCAAAATGCTGGATATCAGCCAGCGCATCCGGTCGGGAATGGAAACTGATAAATCCGCGCGGATCTGCCCGGAAGCTTATCAGAATGTCGACACGCGGGATCTCGTTCAGGCTCCTGCATCGCGACTGGGCGGGATCGCAATCGTTTTTGCCGGGCTCTGTTTACTGGTCATGGTCGTAGAAATCTATCTGTTCCGGGCTGCATCGCTCTCGTTGACTGATTCCCTATCGGCCATCATCGGGCAGGAGATAACGAAGTGAAGGTGTTACCGAAAGCCGTCGCTTGAAGGAGCTAGCTTATCTATTCAAGGCGTTTGCGAATCTGGCCACCTGGGTTAAGGTGGTCATCCTCGTCTTGCTCGCGACCACGATCATCGGAGTCGCAGCCTTTTTTGGTCCCGGTGTTGCGTTGATCGTTGCGATCGGGATTTTGGTCCTGGCACTCATCCTTGGCCTTTACCTCCTGCTCGTATTCTGGGTGCGCAGTCGAAAAGCTGCCGAGCTTCGCGGAGAAATCGCAACGAGCGCCGCCAATCGCGGCGTTACCGACGCGGCAGCGCGCGGACGGTTAGAGGATCTCCGACGTAATTTCGCAAAAGGCATCGAAAAATTCGAGGCCGCCGGCAAAGATTTTTATGGCTTGCCCTGGTACGTGATTGCCGGCGAGCCGGGTTCTGGAAAGACTGAGGCTATCCGGCGATCTCAGGCCGGGTTCCCTCCCGGATTGCAGGACGAATTTCAAGGCGTCGGTGGAACCATCAACATGAATTGGTGGTTCACGAATTACGCGGTCATCCTGGACACTGCCGGCCGCTTGATTTTCGAGGAGGTTGAGGCGGGGACAACGAGCGAGTGGAGAGAGTTCCTGGGCCTGCTCAAAAAGAATCGGCCCAATTGTCCCGTGAACGGACTCCTTCTCGCGATCCCTGTTGAGAGCCTGATCCGTGACACCCCGGAGGAAATGGAACAGAAGGCCGGCAAAATCGCGCGCCAACTCGGGGTAATTCAACGCGAACTGGACGTCCGTTTCCCCGTTTTCGTGC
The DNA here is from genome assembly GCA_035567275.1 of Chthoniobacterales bacterium. Classification (GTDB taxonomy): domain Bacteria; phylum Verrucomicrobiota; class Verrucomicrobiia; order Chthoniobacterales; family JAFAMB01; genus DASZHC01. The sequence continues at coordinate 4,069 of DATMQC010000107.1, forward strand.
TGCTCACCAAATGCGATCTCGTCAATGGGTTCCGCGAATTTTTCGACGACCTCAACGATACGCGGGCTCAACAACAAATGCTCGGATGGTCTAACCCGGCCCCGCTGGATGCCCCATTCAGATCTGAACTGCTCGAGGAACATTTACGTACCGTCACAAAAAGGTTGAATCGAAGGCGCCTCGGATCGCTGGCCGATCCGGTACCTGTTGAAGCAGGTGGAAGGCGCATCGATGAGGTGGACCGGCTATTCGAGTTCCCTCAAAGCCTGATGAGCTTGGCACCGCGACTACGGCGCTATCTTGAAACCATTTTTATCGAGGGAGAATGGTCAAGGCGACCTCTCTTTCTGCGAGGAATCTATTTTACTTCGTCCATGCGGGAAGGTTCCGAACTGGATGAAGAACTCGCTAATCTGCTTCGGGTTCCAATTTCGGATTTGCCAGCCGGTCGGGCCTGGGAACGGGAGCACTCCTATTTTCTTCGGGACCTGTTCCTGGACAAAGTTTTTCGCGAAGACGGTCTGGTCACGCGGGCGACAAATACTGACCGATTGCTCCTAAGGCGGAAGCTGATACTATTCGGCGCTGGAGTCGTCGGCCTGATTGCGCTGCTGGTTTCCGGGTTGATGGGGTATCGGACCCTGCAAGGCAGCGTTTTGACGCAGCATGGATTCTGGGCCCGAGCGACCGAAGGATGGACCGGAAAGATTTGGCATCCGATCGTGACGCCCGACCCGAATGGAACCACCCTTTTCAGGTACCGCGGAGATCAACCGGTCGGTCCAGGGCTCACAGATGCGACCCAGGCGGAATTTCATCACGAGGCGTTTTCGTTGACTCAGTTCCACACGGCGCTTCGCGACTTGGCGGCCGAACCACTGGATGTTCCCTGGATCTTCCGGCCTTTTGCCCAGACAGGGACGGATCCGGATCTCGATCGCCAACACGCTCAGCGAGTGATTTTTGAGGCGAGCATCGTCAAACCGTTGCTGGACGCAGTTCGCCAAAAGATGACCGGAAAGATGCCGGCGTCTCTGTCGAAGCCTGATCCCAGGCCGCCAGACCGTGTCAGTGCGCTGGAGGCGAGGGCCCTGATTGGGTTGGTTCGTTTGGAAATCGCCCTCCTGCAACGCCCTGAACCACGACCGGAAAATTTGCCAGGCACGGCATTCCTCGGGCCCATGCTTGAATACGTTTCCAACAAGCCGAATGACGACCACCTGGCCGACGTGATGAACTGGACATATACAACGGGGCGAGAGGGACGCGACAAGTGGCCGCCCCTCTGGGCGAGCGGAGGACAAAGCCTCGACCAGAATGCTGCTATTCGGATCGGACTCGAACGGCTTCTCTCCGAGACGCGTCAGAAAATTCAAAGCCGAACCGCAGACCTCCAGCTTCTCGTCCAGCTTGCGCAAAACGCCCGCCAATACCAGACCATCGAAACCGAACTCTCCACCAAAGCGAGCATTAAGGATGACCCCAATACAAGCGACCGGGAGGTTGCCATCGTTTTTGACAAGCTGAACAACGCTAAGATCGCTCTTGAAGAAAAACTCGCTGCCGCAAGACGCGCAGGAATATTCGAGGATGGTCCGGAAACACTCTTTTCCGCGTACCAAAAGCTCACAAATGAAGCCCGATTCGCTCAGATTGCGGCTCTCCAGGCTGAAATCGAACGCATCATTCCGACGCCTGATCCGAACGCGAAAACGATCACTAAAGTCCTCGAACTCCCAGCTCAAAATGACCCTAAATACGCCTTGCTGCGCGAGATAAAGGAGAAGCTTGCCGAAATCTCACAGCTTCTAAAGGCGCAGATCGCGGGGGCGATCCCTCCCCAGCAGGTGGAGGAGTTTAAGGCTCTGGACGACGCGGTTCTGGTTTCGGTTGCAGATCAGAAGCCGAGTTATCTTGCGCGCTGGAATTTGTACAAGGCGTGTCAGGCCGGAGCGCCGGAATTTCTATATAAGGAAGGAACGAATCTCGTCGGACAAAACTGGCGACAGCTGGATCAGCTTTCAAACGCTTTGGCCGGATTGTTATCCAAGGTCGAGGATTACCAGGGCAAGATGAAAGAGCCCTTCGTTACGACATGCAGCTACATTCTGAGGCGCACCGAGGATTCGCAGCGGGACCTCTTCGCCAATAATTATCTTCGGCAGGCAAAACTATTGTTGCGAAGCCGGCTTCGTTTTCCTCTTCTTTGGCCTCCCGGCGCCGACGACCAGGCTATGACGGCTGACCAGGTTCGTCAGTCAAAATCCATAGTGGACGCTATTCGTAAGGATCTGCAATCGAACACATTTCAGAAAATGACAGCTTCATCTCGCCAAGCCCTTTCTGATTTCGCCAAAGGATTTGGCCGCCTCGACGCGCTGTGCGACGCTCTGTTTAGATCGGATGGATCCTTGTCCGCGGTGACGCTAACACTTCTGAACGGACAAGCTCAGCGACAGCTTTCCGGACCAGACTTCGCCCCAGCTCCAACTCCGCCACCGACCCCGCCGCCTGCGCGGCGTTCTGGCTTGAGTCAATTCTTCGTGGGCGATACGCCGGCCCCTGCGCCTTTGCCAACTCCGACGTTCAATCCCCGAAACTGGAATGCCATCTCGTTGGGTTCCGGAGCCAAGGGGCGAGCTTCTTCCCAGGGATCCAAAGTGATGGCCATCGACGCACCGTCAGACGTTCTGCTGGGCAAATTCCGAGTTGACGATGGATTCCGCTTATTTGTGTACCACATTCCTGTAGGTGGCGTTGGCGAGCCGGTCGACTGCGGTACGAATTGGTCGTCCCTTCGCATGCTCGGTCGTTTTGGAGGTAAACCGGTTGACGCAGGTCAGATCTGGAGAGTCTCTTTAAAGCCGGGGGAGCCGACCGCCGTCTGGGTCCAGCTGGGCTTCGAGCGACCTTTGCCTCCTCTGGATGCATGGCCTACTCTAGACAGTTTGGGCCTTCGTGACATTCCGGCATCATGACGCGTTTTTTTAAGGTCTTCCTGCGGGATCCGTTGCGCGGCCGAGTTCTTCTCGCCGGATTCGGCAAACATCCGGCGTGGGACGATCATATCGACGACATTGGCCTGGAAACCGAAAGCCTGGTCATCCTGAAGCAGATTCTCTATTCCGAGGGAATCGCAAGCCAGATTTCTTCGGGAGCATGGAATCAGCTCGAAAACTCGCGCCACGCCATTGATTTCGATCATCGCTTTGTCTGGGGACGCAGCGATCAATCCATTGTGGGCGGAATTTGGGCCTCGACTGATGGCAAAGGGCGAACGCTTTTTCCCATGGTGATCTGCGTGCAATCCGATTGCAATTCACTGACGGCAGTCGCCCGCTTCCTCACCGGGATCGAGAGGCTTGGCAAGGTCTGGAAGATGGAGAAAACAAAGGAGGGCGTTCATGCGGCCAGAAATCGTGCCGCTTCGGAAATCAGCGCGTTTTATCCGATTGGGCCAAGCGAATTGTTCTGCGAAGTCAGCGATCCCGATGAGAGCGCGATGGTCCCCGCGCTTCTAACTTTGTCTGCGGGTCTGAAAAAACGGACGATGAATGAACCGAGTGCAGGAGGAATTCATCTTCGATTGCCGGGAATCGCCGCAAGAGCAACGGAAAATCTCGGATTCTGGGCTGGCTATGTCGACAGGCATCGCGACCTCAACTTGCCCTGTCTGGCGATTGCACCGGCTGGCAAACGATTTGTCGATTTGATCGCAGGAGAACCGTGGTCGCGTGATTTTTTTTGTTTGCGCGCCGACGATATGGCTTTGCCGGAAACGTGGACCAAAGCGGAGCGTTCCGTTGCGAAGCGCTTCGAAAAGGGAGCCAGAGATTATGTTCGCACGTTTCGTCTTGGATCAGGCGCACCTGACAAGGGAAGACGCTCCTGGTGGTCGGGATTGTTTGAAGGATTCGCAGCGTAAGGAAACACGCGCCTTGCCGACTGCCGGCGTCGCATCTCCGACGTTCGTTTTTCATGGGCGGGACGGCGTCCGTGCCGTCCGACCAAGCAAGGACAGGCCTGGATATCCGAGGTATACCTCTTTGCAAGGCTGCCTGAAACCTCGCTGCAACGAGAACAAAATTCCGGTCACAATTCGCATACCGACGAATCATTTCTGGCCCTACAACAAGGAGAAAATGGGACGCCCTTTGAGCGTTGTTTTCAATCCATAACCCGGCGCGCTTTCAGGGCGACTGGCTTGATGGGAACGTGGTGGCCGTACTCCGGACGGGTTATTAAGCGCCTATACAGGCTGTAAATCGCACAAAAACCAAGCTTGTGAGATTACTAACCCGTCTCCGAACGCGTGATTGGTTGTGGTAGCCGGCGGCTTTTGGATTATTTTCTCTCCGCGATGCCCGCAGCTCAACGCTATCACCAATATCAGGTCCTCCGGCGCGAAGATGGCAGCCTTTGGGAGTTGGGTCGCGGTGCGATGGGCATCACCTACAAGGCCTTTGATACGAATCTTCGCTTCCCTGTTGCCCTCAAGGTCATCAATGCCGCTTATCTCGAGAACGAC
>DATMQC010000108.1:0-6527 GCA_035567275.1 Chthoniobacterales bacterium
AACTAAGCCCAATGCGGTCAAGTCCGCTCGTACCCTGATCGCCGCCAGCACCTGCCTGGCAGCGTCCCTCATGTCCGGTGTTACACTGTTTGCCGATGACGCCGAATGGTTTTTCGATGGTCACCATTTCAGTATTGCGCTCGATGATCTGACCCCGGGCGTTACCCTGATCAACTCCAACGGATCATCCAACGAGCAGGAAGAGTCGCCTTACATCACCGTCGTTGACTCAAATTCGAGCCTTGCGGCAGGGGATTCCGCCAGCGTGACGCTCCAACTCAAGGTTCCGGATCTCGACGGTTTCGCTTACGATGTTCGCGAAGTTTTCCAACAATAGGCTGGAATTCGCTTACAACCCGAAGTGCGCATTGAGCAACCCGCGCAAGCTCTCGAAGGCGGCTCCGGAATGGATTCCCGAGTCGTGACATAGTCTGGAGGCGTCATGTACGGTTGGTGTTTGTTGCGCTAACTCGTCACCACAATTCTCTGTCATAAGCCTGCATTCGGAGATGCCGGCTTCGAGGTGAAACTGAAGCGCAAGAGCGTTTTTATAAAGAAAAGCCTGGTTGGCACAATGTGCGGAACTCGCCAAAAGCATTGCTCCCTGCGGAACATCAAAGGTGTCGCCATGCCAATGGAGAACGTGGAGTGATGTCTCCAATCCGGGAAAGTGGCTTCTAGCCTGCTCACTCCACTGCACCGGCATCCAGCCGATTTCCTTAACGCGATTAGCGTACACTTTCGAGCGCAGAGCGTCGGCTAGAAGTTGCGCACCCAGGCAAACGCCGAGCATGGGAATGTCGGTCCCGAGGAAAGAGCGAATCCACGCCCTTTCGTTTTTCAACCAGGGATATCTATCCTCTTCGTAGATATTCATGGGACCGCCCAGGATGCAAATCCCGTCGCCTGCTTGAGCAATTGGCAGCGGATCGGCGAGATCGAGACGGCAAACCCGCACCGTGATGCGATGCTCAATGCACCAGTTCCGGATCAAGCCACACCCTTCGAAGGGAACGTGTTGAAGAACGTGCAATGTATTTATAACTCCGGAATATCGGGAATTGCAGATTTCAGTAGTTCCCGTTGAAGGGCGATCAGGCGGCTAATTCCGGTTTGCCCAAATGCGATCATCCCATTCAGATCACCTTGTGTAAAGGTGGCTTCTTCTCCCGCCCCCTGCATCTCGATGAACGTGCCTGCGCTGGTCATCACCAGATTCATGTCGACATCGGCCTCCCTGTCTTCTTCGTAATTGAGATCAAGCAAAGTTCGTCCGTGCAGAACTCCCACGCTGGTCGCCGCGACGAGGCAGCGCAACGGCCAGCGAGCGATTGCGCCCGCCTCCCTCAGTTTTGCAAAGGCGCAGGCAACGGCAACCGATGCTCCGGTGATCGAAGCCGTCCTGGTGCCCCCATCAGCCTGCAGAACGTCACAATCAATCCAAAGCGTCTGTTCTCCGAAAGCATCCAGGTCAACCGCCGCCCGAAGAGCCCTCCCGATGAGCCGCTGAATTTCGATGCAGCGACCGTCAAGCTTGCCCTTTGAAATATCTCGCGGGCGCCGCGTCAAAGTTGAATACGGCAACATTGAATATTCGGCGGTGATCCACCCTCCCCCGATTCCCTGCTCCTTCATCCATCTCGGAACCGAAGGTTCAATTGTCGCCGCACAGATGACCTGTGTATTCCCGGCGGAAATCAAAACAGAACCATCAGCGTAGGGAGCAATACCGAGATTGAATTTCAAGGGGCGAAGTTGATCATCTTCGCGCCCGTCGCGACGAGCCGAGAGTCCTGGTTCCTGGTTATCTGTCATACGAAAAGTGCGACTGAGCACGAGAGACTTAATGGGCGAGGCTGTCAAATGCGGACGATAGACGGGGTCATGTCTCAACTTTCAACATTCGGCCGGCTTATTGGCGTACTTCTGCGCAAAGTGGGTTTCAAAACGGGCGAATGTTGAAAGTTGAGACATGACCCCGTCCGCGATCCTCTGTGCCGGCCTGCCTCGTAGCGATTTTCGTTGAAAATTCCCCGCGGCGGTTGATCAGTCCATCCCGGTAGACCAATTTTTGGGTCCTGTTGAAATATGGTGCTTTCAATTCAAGTTCCGGCTTCTACAACTAACCTTGGTCCGGGCTTTGATTGCCTCGGAGTGGCGCTTGAGCTTTGGAACCGAATTAGAGTGGTACCTGGCGAAAAGGAGGCGCAGAATCCGTCCATCGTTTCGGAGGCCGCGAATCTGTTCTTTGATCAAACGGGGATAAAACGATTTGCTTTCCGGTGCGTCATTGAGGGGGATATACCGCAGGCTCGGGGACTGGGCAGCAGCGTTACTATTCGGGCGGGCGTATTACTGGCGTTGAATGCGCTCGCTGCCGGACATCTTACAAAAAAGGAATTGTGCGAGCTTTGTACAAAGCTGGAAGGGCATCCGGACAATGCTGCGGCCGCACTATACGGAGGCTTTACAATCGTCTCAAAAGCCCGGAACGAGATAGCCAGATTCGATATTGATCCGGATCTGAAATTCGTCCTGTTCATTCCAAACTTTGAAGTGAAGACGAGCGAGGCCAGGAGGGTATTGCCGGAGTCCTTCTCGCGTCAGGCAGTGGTCGAAAATCTGGCAAACACAAGTTTTGTGGCTGCTGCGTTTGCGTCGCGGCGCTACGGGCAATTGCAGGACTCCTTTGAAGACCGTGTTCATCAACCGTTTCGAACCCAGTTTGTGCCATTCCTGCCAAAAGTGCTCAGCGCAGCGCGAAATGCGGGCGCTTTGGGTGGCTTTCTTAGCGGTTCTGGATCAACTATTGCATGCCTTACGCTTTCGGACAGCAGCAAGGTCGCTGCGTCGGTTGCGGATGCTGCTCCTGAGGCTAAAGCGAAGGTTTTGATCGTTAGCGCTGACAACTTGGGGGCTCGGATTCTGGAAGGCTAAGGGATGCGTAGGTGGCTCGATGATCTTGAGCAGTATGCGATCGAAGTCATCCTCGATAAGAGGCACGGGTTTCGGGCGTCGATCCTCCGAATTGTTCTGCGTCTGCTCTCTTTTATTTACCTGGCGATAGTGCAACTTCGACTCTACCTCTATAGAAAACGCATCTTGAAAGAGCGACAACTCGGGTGCCTGGTCATCAGCATCGGCAACCTCACGGTCGGAGGCACGGGCAAAACCCCCGTGGTTGAGAAGTTTGCGCGCGCGCTGCAAAGCGGAGGCCGAAGAGTTGCGATACTTAGCCGTGGATACAAGAGCGTCGACCGCCGCAAGAGAAAGACTTGGTGGGAAAGAGTCTTAGGTCAGGGCGCTGAAAATCCTCCTCGCGTTGTCTCGGACGGAAAACGCGTACTGCTTGATTCCGGTACCTCGGGCGATGAGCCCTATATGCTGGCTTCGAATTTGCGCGGCGTGGCTGTTGTCGTGGACAAGGATCGCGTCAAAGGAGGATTGCATGCCCTGAAAAAACTTGGAGTCGATACTTTGCTCCTGGACGACGGACTTCAATACCTCCACCTGAAGCACCGGCTCGATATTGTCCTGGTGGATCGCCAGGCCCCCTTTGGAAATGAGCACTTGCTGCCTCGCGGAACATTGCGCGAGCCCCCTCGCAATTTGCGGCGGGCCAGCTACATTTTTATTACCAAATGCAACGGCGAATCAAACAGCGGCCTCATTCAGCGCATAAGACAGCACAATCGGACAGCCGAAATTATTGAGTGCACGCACCAACCGCTCTACTTAAAGCATGTTTACAGAGAGGAACGTTTGCCTCTCGATTATCTCAAAGGCCTCTATATCGGATCGTTGTGCGGAATCGCGGCTCCCGAAAGCTTCGAAGAAGGCTTGCGCAAGCTGGGTGCCAAGATCGAATTGTCACGCCATTTCGCCGATCATCATCGGTACGCTGAAAAGGAATTGACCTCGTTCCTGCAGCGGTGTGTACGGCGGGACGTAAGCGCCGTCATCACGACGGAAAAGGATGCCGTTCGCTTTCCGGTACTCGGTAATCTCGAAGTGCCGATTTACTTTTTGAGAGTAGAAATTGAGATACTCAATGGACAAGAAACCTGGGAACAATGCGTTCAGCGCATCTGCACTCCGCCGGCGATGCTGCGCCCCGAGGAATTTTTCCAGTAGTTCCGAATAGTCTTCCTTTTAAACGAATTGAGGGTCACGCTGTCTGACCGAGGTACATCGCAATGTCTCCGCGCCATTCTAAACTACGTATCGGAATCGTCGGCGCAGGCACGGTTGTAAAGGCGCGACACTTACCGGCACTGAAGAATATTCCGGACGTCGAAGTTGTGGCTATTTGCAATTCGACCTACGAATCATCGGAAAAGTTCTGCGTCGAGTATGCGCCCGAAGCAACTCCTTTCGGAAATTGGGCAGAACTCGTTGCTGATCCGGAGATTGATATCATCTGGATCGGGACTCCGCCCTATCTTCATGCCACGATCGCAGTTTCGGCACTTGAAGCTGGTAAGCATGTATTTTCTCAGGCGCAGATGGCGATGAACCTTTCGGAAGCGGAAGAAATGTTTGCGGCGGCACAGCGGAATCCCCATCTGGTCACAATGGTGTGTCCCCCTCCGCACGGGCTGCGGGGCAATCTTTTCATTCAAAAGTTGCTCGCCGAAGACTATCTGGGTCACCCGCATCATCTTCGCGTGCAGAGTCTTTCGGACGTTTACATGGACCCCGATGCGCCTCCGCACTGGAGACAACGGGATGAGCTCGCCGGTTTGAATATTCTGACGCTGGGTGTCTACGCCGAAGTTGTTCAGCGCTGGTTCGGACCAATCACCGATGTCTTCGCCCACCAAAAGACCGTTCATCTGATTCGCCTGGGTTACGAGATCAGAATTCCCGACCTCGTCGTGGTTCTATGCAAGTTTGAGAATGGCATGGAAGGGGTTATGGAATTCAGTGGGGTCGCGTGCTTTGAAAAATCGGATCTTCTTCAAGTCTTCGGAAACGAGGGAACGCTCGCCTACGACTTTGCGAACGATCAGATCAGGGGTGGAAGGGTTGGAGAAAAAGGAGTCGAAAGACTTCAAATTCCGCCGGGATTGGAACAGAAGTGGAGTGTAGAGGAAGATTTTATCGCTGCGGCTCGATCACCCGGAAGCATACAGCCGCAGCCAAGTTTCGCACAGGGAGTGCGATACATGCGCGTGGTTCAGGCGGTGGCGGATTCGATCGTGCAGCAACGGGAAGTACGAATTCCTTTTTGATCATAATTCCACGGCCGCAGGTACCATGATGCCGTCTCGCATTCCATGAACGATTTTCTTGTCTGCGGGAACGATCGTCGCCAACACACCACCCAACCGAACTTCCTTCTCCGAGATGACAAAGTAATAGGGACAAAGACGCACCCGGCCAGTGAGAGTCTCAATCGACTCGGTGGCCGGGTTAAAGAATGGCTGCTTCACCAGGCGTCCCTTGAAAAATTTTTGAAGAATGAACGGACTCTTGGAGAACGATGCGATCGCTTCTTCGATGCGGTCTGCCCATTCCTTCTGCGGTAGATCCTGGCCGGCGAACACGCCGCGACTACCCCAGGCGAGTTCTGAAAATCCGCTGACCTTAAGGACATACTCCCGTTCTCGCTGACTGAATTTTTTCAGTTCCCTCCAATTTTGAATTTCGAGGCCCGGGATCACGGCGTAATGCGGAACCGGGGCAGGATCGATGACCCATGTCTTCGGGAGTAGTGACTGAAGCCTCAACCAATGTTTCGCTCGAAGTTCGCGCCGCCAGAAACGCTGGAGAGGCTTGGACCAGAAGAGCGCGAACCAGGACTTCTCTTCGAGATAGGGTTTAAGCGGAGGCGTGATCCTAAAACGATCCGAGGCGGTCGCGGCAAGCAGCAATTGCCTGGACGGCAGATTCTCGACGTCGAACATTTCAAAGAAACGGTAAACCGGCTCCGACGCACGGAAGTCCCAATCTTCAGCCTGGACCACGCGCCAGTTTGGTCCGTAACGCGAGGCCAGTTGCTCACAGAGCCATTGCATTTCGGGCCGATAGGTTTCCGATTCGCTTGAGATCGCCACAACGCCCCTTGGAAGGATAGACCGAAATCCTTCGATCATGCCATCTTCGCCTCCGAGGACATCAAAGCCGAGTTCCCGATAGGTCTGGTTCAGCCATCCCGTGAGACCGATCCCCCCGGGCACCGAATCGAGTTCTGAAATCGAGTATCCGTCCTCGGTCAGAATGATGTCCGGGCGAATGACCTGTGGAATCTCGTACCGATATTTCTGGGATATTTCGATCAACTGATCCGGCTTTCCAAGGTCCAGGTAACGCGAGATCCAACGAGGCTGCTTGCCGTTCACGCTGAGGTGATAGAGCAGATTCGATTTCCTGACGAATTTGAGAAGCCAATGGCCGAGCCGCTCAAGTTCGTCCGCAAACTCGGCTCCGACCAGGAATGGCTGCGGCGAAACCAGCCATTCTTTTTGCGCAAAGAGTCCCTGCTTCGGAAATCGTTCACGGATTCGCTGAATCCGCTCTAGTGC
>DATMQC010000109.1:0-5533 GCA_035567275.1 Chthoniobacterales bacterium
ACGAGCATTTCTGTGGTTCGACTGCATGCTTCGGAGAGCTTTTTCCGATCGGATTCCGCCAACTACGATAACCGCGACATCGAATACAACAATACCACCCATGGCGGTAAAGCCTATCGTCAGCGGGCCCATCTTCACGAAGTGGGCCATTTGCTTGGTCTGGATCATGCCGCCGCTACGAGCGCCGCCTGCACAGCGGCCGGAAACATCGGAGCCGAACCTTGCTACTGCGCGACGGCGGATGATTGCAGCAACATTATGGGTGCGGGAGAGAAAGTTCGCGAAAGCAACGCCTCTCCTTGGCAAAGGGCCATCGCGGAACATGTCGGAGGAGCGGCTCTCACTTGGATCATAAAGTTGCGACGTCATTATCCGCGGACATTGGAGCAGGTCCGCACCGGGCAGCAAATCACCGCTAAACCAAAGAGGGGATAGCGGCGTCTAGCCGAAGCTCAGCGCACCGAACTGACAGGGCGACCGAGTTCGGAACGATCGATGAGGTAAGTCCTTCGGACCTGAACTCGATTAATAGGGTTCGCGTTGCTGTCCGCCGGCAAACGGCTGATTTCGTCCAGAGCGCCGAGACCGGAAACTACCTCGCCGAATACCGTGTCGGTCCCGTCCTGTGACGGAATCGGCCGGAGGCATACATAAAACTGACTTCCATTCGATTGGCGTGTGGGATTGATATTATCCGGCAAGCGACCCATCGCCACGGCGCCCCGTAAATGTTTTCGCCGGATCTCGGCTCTCAACGTGTATCCCGGACCACCTGTCCCGATAACCGTGCGATCTTTCTTTTTGCTAAGCGGATCTCCCCCTTGCACAAGATAGTTTGGAAAAACTCGGTGAAACGCGGTCTTCACGTAAAAACCGTCCTTCACCAACTTCTTGAAATTGGCAGTGGTCTGGGGAGCGGAGGCGTCAAAAAAAGCGATCGCGAAGCTCCGCGATTGGCGTTCTTTCCCCTTTCCCCATTGAACATCGAAAACCGCAACCGGATCCGCAAAACAGCCAGGAACGACCAAAATCAGCGCGGCGAACAAAATGAAACTGTGCTTCATGCTGGATCCAAAGGAAGGCTACGGACTTCAACGAAGCCAATCAAAGAATTGTTCCGAGAAAGTCGCAAAACGGTTCCCGGTTCATTATAGCCTCGTTTCACGAACCCGAGCGCGATTGCGAGGCTGGATTTCCTGCTTCTTCCGACGCTGGTTATTGATCCGACTTCCTTCATGGATTGCGCGTCGGTGACCAGTTTGTCGCCACGTTCCGGGAAGATATCACCGGCCGGTACTAAGCCTCTCAAGTGACGATTTACGTGACCGATGCTCTTGATCCGGCTGATGACTTCCTGCCCGAGATAACATCCCTTGGTGTAGCTGATTGCTCGATCCTGCAGATCGGCCTCATTGGGAATCACGTTCTCGGAAAGCTCATTGCCCCATGCAGCAATACCACGTTCGATGCGCAGGTTTTCCGCGGCGTCAGACGTCAATGGCGCTTCTTTCAATGTTTCCAGGATCGACGATTCGGCGGACAACGGGAACCAGAGATCAACGCCCGCGCAGGCGAACCTGTTGGATTCACTCTCGAAAACCGGCGGAAATCCTTTTGAAAACGAAGCAAACACCCTTTCGAGGCCCTCCCGATCCTTTAAGGGTTCTTCAACATTTCGATTGAGGAAATGTAAGAGGCCGAATTCGTCTGTCACATCTTCGATCAATACATCATCGGCGATAAGGTAGCGCTCTAACCGCGTCAAAAGCGAAGACCGCAGAATAAGGGCAGTGTCGAGATACAGGGTCTCTGCTATTGAAGTGACGTACAGGTCTGCACAAAGCTTCCCTTTAGCCGTTAGGGCGCAGGCGTAACGCGTGCTGCCCGGCTTCAGTCCAAGAATATCATTAGTGAGCTGCCCGTTCAGGAAGCGTACCCGATCTTCTCCGGTGACTTTAAATTTGGCTCGTTCAGTAAGGTCCAGGAGCATTTTCGAAGTGAGCATACATCCGGCTATTTGCACGCGTTAGGCACATTAATGGGAGGGACGGCCTCTGTGCCGTCCGACGAATTATCTTCGGTCGGAGCGGAGTAGGAAGGAGAGAAAATGGGACGGCACAGAGGCTGTCCCTCCCCTAAAACGATCCAAGAAAATCCAATTGCGACTCAGTCGCAACATTCTCTTCCAGCACTTTTTCGTAACACATCGGGCGGTTTCACGTCTAGTTTAAAGGGCTGTTTTGCCTCAGGGACGAGGCGCCAAACTTCTCCTGTTGTTGCTTATGGAGCATAAAGCCGATTCGTCAACGGAACCCTCTTCGAATTCCTTTCCCGATTCAGATGCTGTCTCTTCCAGGCGAGATTTTATTGGACGCCTGGCTGCGATCTCCGCCGGGCTCACGGTAGCTGTTCCTTTCGTGGGTTCTTCGGCGGCGGACGCAATCCGTCGCGACCGTGTCGATCCTGCGGATAAGCCGGACCGGAGCGATTCCCTGGACTGCGCTTTGGATGTGAATGGCAAGAAGGTCAAGCTCTCGATCGATACGCGGACCACTCTGTTGGATGCTTTGCGCGATCGATTAGGATTGATGGGCACAAAGAAGGGGTGCGACCACGGCGCGTGTGGCGCCTGTACCGTGCATGTCAACGGTGCCCGAGTCTTGTCCTGTTTAACACTGGCAGTAATGGCGCAGAACAAGAAAATTACGACGATCGAAGGACTCGCTGTCAACGATGAGCTTCATCCGGTGCAAGCTTCGTTCATCGCCTGTGACGGATTTCAGTGTGGATATTGCACCCCTGGCCAGATTATGTCCGCAGTCGGTTGTATTGAAGAAGGGCATACAGGATCAGACACCGAGATACGGGAATTTATGTCGGGCAATCTTTGTCGTTGCGGTGCCTATCCCAACATCGTCGACGCAATAAAGGTTGCGGTGGCGAAAATGAAAAGGGGGGTAAGCTGATGCGTCCTTTTGAATACGGGTCTGCGCTGGATGCTTCGGATGCTTGCTCCAAGGGGACGGATCGATCCTCATTCATCGCCGGAGGCACAACTCTGATCGACCTGATGAAATTGGAGGTAATGAATCCTTCGCGCCTTGTCGATTTGAACAGCCTCCCGATGCGCGGGATCACGATCGACGACAAGGAATTGAGCATTGGCGCTCTGGAAAAGATGAGCGCAGTCGCCGCTAATCCGATTGTCGCAACCAATTATCCCATGATCTCTGAGGCGCTGTTGCAAAGCGCTTCGCCACAGATTCGAAATATGGCGAGCATTGGGGGAAATCTCTTGCAGCGAACCCGGTGCGGTTATTTTCGCGATACGAGCACCCCGTGTAACAAGCGTGAACCCGGCACCGGATGTTCCGCAATTAACGGAGAAAACCGGATGCACGCGATTTTTGGCACAAGTGAATCATGTGTTGCGACCCACCCAAGCGATCTGGCGGTCGCTCTAGTCGCACTGGATACGTCGATCCGTCTTCAAAGCGCGCAAGGTTACCGGTTGCTGAAACTAGAGGATTTTTATCTCCTTCCGGGTCAAACTCCAGAGAAAGAGAACCAACTGCAGCCGGGTGAAATAATCACGGAAATTACCGTGCCCAGGCTGCCCCTGGCGCGCAAATCGACTTATGTGAAGGTCCGCGATCGCGCGTCTTACGAGTTTGCCTTGACCTCCGCCGCGGTCGGATTGGACCTGGACTCGGCGACCATTCGGGATGCGCGAGTGGCGGTTGGCGGGGTGGGAACAAAGCCGTGGAATCTACCCCAGATTCGACAGGCTTTGATTGGGAAGCAACTTTCGGAGGAAGTGTTCCGATCGGCAGCGAAACTGGCGGTAGAAGGTGCCAGGCCGTTGCGGGATAACGGATTTAAGATCCATCTCGTTCAATTAACAATCATCCGTGCGTTGATGAATTTAGGAGGTCTGGCGTGAGCACAAAGGTACTAGGCAAACCACAGGAACGCGTAGATGGAAAATTGAAGGTTACGGGCGCAGCATTATATCCCGGAGATCGGCAATTGGAGCGCCTGGCTCATGGCTTTCTCTTAACGAGCACGGTAGCTCGTGGCTCGATTCGATCGATGGATACTGGTGCGGCTGAAAACGCGCCCGGCGTGCTCCGAATCTTTACTCCGTTCGATCCACTTAAGTTGTACATGGGTTTGGATCGGTTCGAAGGTGGGTCAAGCGGCGAAATGGCTCCTCCTCTTCAAGACAAAAGCATTCACAATTACGGCCAGATCATTGGCATCGTTATTGCGGAATCTTTTGAACAGGCCCGGGATGCGGCGTCACTGGTGAAAGTTGAATACGACGCCGAGGTCCCGGTCGCCTCGTGGGAGGCGGGTTTGAAAAACGCGGTTGCACCAGAGAGTGTGGACAATCAGGGCGCGACAGTATCAATTCTCGCGAATGGCGTTGTTTCAATTGATAACGCGATCAACGGCAGCCAGATCATTGTAGAGGGAACCTACACCGAGCCGATTTTGCATCACAATCCGATGGAGCCGCATGCAACGGTGGCCATCTGGGAGGATGACAGATTGACGATCTACGATGCCACGCAAGGGGTAGTGGCTCACCGGCGCAACGTGGCCGCGGTCCTGGGCGTTGATCAGGATTGCGTTCGAGTTATCTGTCCTTTTGTTGGGGGAGCGTTTGGCTGCAAGGGCTCCATGTGGATGTTTTCTCCGTTGACCGCGGCGGCAGCACGGGTTTTGAACCGTCCGGTGAAGACGATTTTGACGCGCGAACAAATGTTTACGCTGGTTGGGCATCGTCCGGCATTGATTCAGCGTTTACGTCTCGGAGCGACCAGGGATGGCCAGTTGCAGGCGTTGAAGCACGACGTCGATTCAACTGTTTCCTTCTCCAAGCCGTTCGTCGAAGCGGCTGCGCATCGCACTTCCAGATTGCTGTACAAGTGCCCCAACATAGAGGTTAGCCAAAGACTTGTTCCGTTAAACGTGGGCGGACCGACGTTCATGCGGGCTCCTGGCAATGCGCCGGGAATGTTCGCGCTTGAATGTGCGATGGACGAACTTGCCGTCACGCTTGGAATTGATCCGGTTGAATTGCGGCTGAAGAATTACGCAGAAATTTACCCTGGGACCAATTTGCCCTGGTCGTCCAAAAATCTGGCGGAATGCTACAGGGTGGGCACTGAGAAGTTTGGATGGTCAAACCGCCGAGCGGAACCCGGGACAATGATCGACGGAGAGTGGTTGAGTGGGATGGGCATGGCCACAGCTCTCTATCCTGCTCATCGGGCGCGCGCCTCTGCAAAAGTAAGATTCCAGGCGGACGGGACGGCTGCTGTTTCGGTGGCAACTCAGGATCTTGGCACCGGTACTTGGACAGTCCTCGCAATTATGGCAGCGCAAAGCTTGGGGTTGCCGATCGAGAAAATTCGACCGGACCTGGGAGACTCTGCGTTACCGCCTGCTCCGAATTCCGGAGGTTCGACCTCTGTGGCAAGCGTTACTCCCGCTGTGGAAAAAGCTGCGGAGTTGGCGAAGAAGA
>DATMQC010000110.1:0-25272 GCA_035567275.1 Chthoniobacterales bacterium
CAAATATTCGCAATTCCTTTGATCGCAACAAAAGGCATCTTGTTTCGGTGACAGGACACCAATATCCTGCCCCAAAACACTGGAAGACCGTAATGCTTAAGGTTGGGCTGATTCAGATGCACTGCTCGATTAATCGAGAGGAAAATATTGATCGCGCGGAAGCTAAGGTAAGGGAAGCCGCGGCGCGCGGCGCAAAAATCATATGTTTACCGGAGATCTTCACCACGATCTATTTTTGCCAGGTAGAAGACCATAAGTATTTCAAGTTGGCCGAAGAGATCCCGGGACCAACGATTGCTCGTTTCCAGACTCTCGCCGCAGAAATCGACGCGGCGATCGTTGCTCCTTTGTTCGAAAAGCGGGCGTCCGGTCTCTATCACAATTCGGCAGCGATCATTGACGCGGGCGGATCCTACCTCGGAAAATACCGAAAAATGCACATTCCCGATGATCCTCTCTTCTATGAAAAGTTCTATTTCACTCCTGGCGACTTAGGTTTCAGATCCTGGAAAACGAGAGCAGCAACGATCGGGGTCTTGATTTGCTGGGATCAATGGTATCCGGAAGGGGCTCGTCTCACCGCTTTACGAGGCGCGGAAATCCTTTTCTATCCGACAGCCATTGGCTGGCATCCTTCCGAAAAGAAGGAGTACGGCGCGCGGCAACATGCATCTTGGGAGACAATTCAGCGTAGCCACGCGATTGCCAACGGGTGTTTCGTTGCGGTGCCGAATCGCACTGGATCCGAGGCGCCGGACGGAGGTGATGGAATCGAGTTCTGGGGTCAAAGCTTTGTCGCGGATCCTTCGGGGCAGATCATCGCCAAAGCAAGTGTGGATCAGGAAGAGGTGCTTATTGCAGAAATCGATTTGTCACTGGTCGACCAGCAACGAACCCATTGGCCCTTCTTGCGTGATCGGCGGGTCGATGCCTACGAGGAAATTAACAAGAGGTACATTGATTAGCCACACCTCGAAGCCCATTTGTAATAGAGCTTCACCGGGAACCGGCTTCCAGCAACTATGGGCACGAACGTTTCTCCAGGTTCGCCAAGCGGGCAGGGGTTTAGGATGCCTGCGGAGTGGGAACCGCATGAAGCGACCTGGCTATCCTGGCCGCACCGGGAAGGGATAAGCTTTCCCGATTCCTATGACACGGTAATGCCGGCTTTTGTTCAGATGGTCAGCGCTCTTCGCGAATCAGAGAAGGTCTGCATTAACGTAATGGACTACGACCAGGAGGAACAGGTTCGCTTTTTGTTAAGGGATACGGATACCGCCCATGTTGAGTTTTTCCATATACCGACAAACGAGCCATGGTGTCGCGACCACGGTCCGATCTTCATTAAACGTGAACAGAAACCCCGTCTCGCGATTCTGGATTGGGCTTACAATGCGTGGGGTGGGAAGTATCCGCCATTCGATCTCGATGATGTTGTGCCGACAAGAATTGCAGAGCGACTGCAAGTCCCGGTATATTATCCGAAATTGGTCATGGAGGGCGGCTCAATCGACGTGAACGGTTCCGGTAGCCTGCTAACCACGACCGCCTGCCTTCTCAATCCCAATCGCAATCCGAACAGCTCCAAGGCCGAAATCGAACAGAGCCTTTGCGACAACCTGGGGGTGAGCCAGATTTTATGGCTTGGCGACGGGATCGAGGGTGACGATACAGATGGACACATCGATGACATCACAAGATTCGTTGGTCGCGCTACTGTTGTGACTGCGGTTGAGGATGATCCGCAAGATAGAAACTATGAACCGCTTCGGTCAAATCTGAAGCTGCTGGAGACAATGACCGATGAGAGAGGAGAACCGCTGCATGTCATTGCGCTTCCGATGCCGCCACGCATCGAGAAAGGAGACAGACGGCTCCCGGCAAGTTATGCGAATTTCTACATCGGAAATACGGTTGTACTTCTTCCCATGTTTCATTCTCGAAAGGACCAGCGCGCGATTGGAATCCTGCAAAGTTGTTTTCCTACACGGAAGGTTGTTCCCATCGATTGCCGTGAACTGTTATGGGGGCTCGGTGCCTTTCACTGCCTGACTCAGCAGCAACCGGCGACTTGAGGAAGCCGGCTCCAGGCGGTGGAAGCTATTGATTTGCAAAAAGTTAGACCTCAAATTCGGTCGGACTGGTAGGGTCGCATCTCCGAGGCGACCGGTTTTACGGTGAGGTCGTAAGTTCACGCCGACCAACCCTCTACGGTCCGCTCGAACTCGTCCTCGATTGCTGAGAAATTTGGCTCTTGAACAAAAGGTACATAATTGGCTTTCGGTGAGTCAGCGTCTCAGTAGAGGCTTGTATATAGCTGGTTGGGTAGCTCCGAGTTCGAGGACGAGTTCGAGTTCGAGGGCGAGGGCGATTAGTTGCCTTGCGGAGAGGTGTACCTCGGATATCAAGGGCGAAGACCTTGGCTAGTTAGAGCGGCCGGCTCGGAGGTCCGGCCCTACCTTCCCTGCTTGCTATAAAATAAACACAAACCCGTTGTCACCTGACCTTGACGTTCTTTCGTAGGAACGTGGGAACATCAAGGTCCTGTCCGTCAATAATCGTGGGCTCGCTCTTTTCGAAACGACCGCGCGACACTGGTTCAAATTGCAGCGTTTCCTGTTTCGCTTCCGCCTTCTTGGAAGCCGGGGTTAGCATCTTTTGCTCGGATTTGAAGAGAGCGCGGGTGGGCGCCGGTTTCTGCGGTTCGTTTTCTTCCCGCGGAAGGTTCAGCTCCTGTTTTGGCGCTTCCGGCTGATCGGATATCGTTTTTGCCGGATCACCGTTTGCAGTCGTCGCAGTAACCGGTTCGGAAACGGCTGGAGGAGGCAATGCTTGAGTCTTTTGCGTTTGGGGCGAGGCCGATTTCATCGAGCCCGCCGGCTTGGCGGGAATGCGTTGAGCCGGCTTCATGGAGCTGTCTCCCAGAGCGCTCAGGATCGAGACAGAAAGCTGATTTCCCATTCGTGACTCGATCGCAATTCCCATGAATAAATGCGTTTGATCGCTAATATGCCGGTTCAGTTCCTCCATGATGATCTGGACTTCGCCAAATGTAACATTTGTGCCGCCGCGAATGTGTACAATCGCATGAAACGCTTCTTCGAGCAGCGCGCCCCGGTTCATCAACGGATTTTTCAATGCTTTTGCCAGCGCATCGTGCGCACGATTCTCTCCCTCGGCATCCCCGTAGCCGAACAGGGCGCGAGCATCGCCATTTCGCAGGACGGTGCATACATCATCGAAGCCAATGTGCAATAGGCCCGGTCGTTGAAGAATGGAAGCAACCGAACGTATACTTTGGGAAATCGTCAAATCCGCAGCCGCGAATGCTTCATGAATTCCCATGCGCGGGAGCGCGATCTCCGCCATCCTGTCATTTTCGAAACAAATAACGGCATCAGCTATGGCGCGAAGGCTGGAAAGGCTCTCCTCGGCTTGCGCGCAACGCCGACGCCCTTCGAAGCTAAAGGGCAACGCCGCAAAAACGAGTACCAGTGAGTTGTCTTCCTTGGCCAGCTGCGCAACTATCGGCGCGGCCCCTGAACCGGTACCACCCCCCAATCCGACACAAATGAAAATTACGGTCCCGCCCTCAAGAACGGACCGAATCTCATCTGTCGCCTCCTCAGCCGCCGCGTATCCCAGCTCAGGATCCCCGCCAGAGCCAAGCCCACGGGTGAGATTTCGACCTAGTTGTACCTTGTGTGCCGCAACCGACGCGGTCAGGGATTGAACATCCGTGTTGATTGCGACCAACTCCGCGCCCTCGATGCCATCAAGCATCACGCGGTCTAAAACGTTTGACCCGGCACCGCCGACACCAACCACTTTGATATAAACGGGGTCGCCCGGGTTTTCCTCTCGATCATACTGCCGGTTTAGTTGTACCATATTTGCTCCGCTAACTACGAAATATTCCTTTTATCCTTTGGAATGCGTTTTTGATGAGTCCGCCGGATGACGGCCTGTCTATTTGCACAAGGTGGGCGTACTTCACTAAACCAAGTGCAGTCGAAAATTGCGGATTTTCGAACGCTGACGTCACGCCAGCCATCGGCAACGCATGCGCCATTGTAACCGGCATTCCAAAAATATCGGATGCCAGATGTTCCAATCCATGCAGCTGGCTGCACCCTCCGGTGATGAATACGCCCGCCCCGACGTAATGCAAATTCTGCTCGCCCTCTATCTGGCGCTTCACGATTTCCAGCGTCTCGCGTAAACGCGAATGAATAATCTGATTTAATGACTCTCTCTCGATTTCCCGCCCCGCGAATCCGGTTTCATCCTTCAGCAGAATTGTTTCGCCCGGAAAAGCGGTCCCCAAAGTGACGTTGCCTTCTTCAACCTTCAGCTTCTCAGCCCGCGCTGTCGGAATTTTCAAGCCGATCGAAATGTCATTGGTGATGTGATCACCGCCCACGGCAAGTACGCCGCTCTGCTTTACAGCGCCATCCACATAGACCACGAAATCGGTGACTCCACCACCGATGTCGATAACGATTGCTCCGAGTTGCTTTTGATTTTTTTCAAGTACAGCCTGCGCGGTCGCAAAAGAGTTGATGATGACGTCAGCCGGCTCCAGTTCCAACTCCTTCACACAACGAATCGCATTCTGAATCCGTGTCCGGATGCCGTAGACAATATGAAAATCCGCCTCCAATTTCTTGCCGAGCAATCCAACGGGGTTCAGTACGCCGTCCTGCCCATCGACATAGTAGTGCTGAATAATTGTGTGAAGGATGCAATCCTCCATCGGCAGACTGACCTCGCGAGCATTCGTCCGGACATCTTCCAGATCCTGCTCGTCGATTTCCTCGCGTCCCTCCTCGAGCACAACGATGCCTCGGTTATTGAAACTCCGAATGTGGCTTCCAGTGATGCCAAGATAGACCTCACTAATCTCAACGTCGCTTTTCTCCTCCGCATCGACAATCGCGTCGTGAACGCAACGCCTCGCAGTTTCAAAGTCTACGATCTCGCCTTTTCGCACCCCGCGCGCAGGAACGTTTCCTACTCCGACGACCTTCAACGTTCCGTCGCCTCTTGCTTCTGCCACGACTGCGCAGATTTTCGAAGTGCCAATTTCAAGCCCTACGAAGATATTGTCTCTGGCCATTCGATCGAGTTGTCTCTACCGAGGTTGTCCGTTGCCGCTATCGAAGAGTTCCTGCCGTCTACCCTGGCAGGCACAGGCGGACGAGCCATAACTCCACTCTCCTTGAACGGCTTCAACCTATTCTGATCCGGTTTTTGTTGCGTTTTCTTTTCCTGTGATTTCAAAAAATTTGACGGAGAACTTTTTTTGAGATGCGCCGGCTCCGCTTGCCTGACTTGTTCCGCTGAACTCTTGGTCTTGGCACCGGGTGCGAGAGATGTCGTCGATTCAGATCCGCTGTTTGGTTCCAAAGGGGCAGTTGGCTCAGCCTGTGGCACGAACGTGACCGGCACATTGCGCTGGGCCATCAGATTCACGGTCTGGAGTTCCCGACTGTTCTTGTCGCAGTAGTTCAGCACGGTCTCAAGGCGGTGCAATTGCCATTCGATTGCATCTGTGCCGAATGTGACACTCGCCCGCTGTCTGTCTGTAACCTGCAGGCAATACTGTTTGGAAACGTCAATACTCTGAATCTGGAAACGCGCTTGAAGAATTTCTGTCGAGGTCCGAATAAGATCGAGCGCCGCCTTCACTTCATCCTGCTCCAATGGTTGGCCCGCCTGGCAATTCGAGGTCGAAACACCGATAATAAGTGGCAACCCCAGATATTCGGGAGCTAATGATTTCGGTTTCAAAAGTATCCCGCGCCTATCAACGAGATAGGCATCTTCAAAATTGAATGAACCGGTATTCGTATCCGGCGGAACGACCCACGCGACAGGTCGACGCTCCTGGATTGAAATTACAATCTTGCCTGGAAGAATTCTTTGGACCCGGCTTTCCTCAACTTGGGGCAAAGCTCCAAGCTTCTCCTGGACCTTCGGCAGGTCGATCGAAAATATGTTTTCGCCTTCCGATATGTCTGCGGTGCGCAGGATCGTTTCACGGCTCAAATTACCATCTGAAGTTACCTCAATCGTTTTCAATGAGTAGTCGGAGTTTGCGAAGAACAGAGTATTCAGGATCCTCTTTGCTCCGAACGCGATTCCGCCGCAAACCGCCGCGAGCAAGACCATGCCGCACACGGTGAAAAAAACGTTCTGGGTGCGCTGTGAGGCCGCTTTCTTCGCGCGGACCTTGACATCGAGCAGATGCTGGCGCTTTCGCTGCCGTGATGTCGAGGCCCTCTTGTTCTGTTTCCGCACTGACTTTTTGATGATCACAGCTTGCTCGCCAAACTCCTTTCCATTGACAGGCTGACGATTCGTTCACACAACTCTGCCATCGAGATACCGGCAGCAGCGGCAGCCTCGGGTAACAAGCTTGTTTCGGTCATACCTGGGATCGTATTTACTTCCAAGACCTGAGGTTCATGATTCTGATCCAAAATGACGTCTACCCGTGAATAGACTTCCAGACCAAGTGCCGCAGCGGCAGCAAGAGCCGCTTCCCGAACTGCCCTTTTTTCAGCTGAATTCAACCGCGCCGGACATTCGTGTTCCGCGGCACCTCCACGGTTTGTCCAGGTATACTTATTCTCGTAACTGTAAAATCCCCCTCTGGGCCTGATCTCTATTATAGGCAACGTTGTATTGCCTAAAATGCCAATTGTTAGTTCCCGGCCACCAACATATTTTTCAATCAAAACGGTTTCGCTCTGAGCAAACGCCTTTTCGAAAGCCGATTCAACCTCGTTCTTTTCCTTCACAACATAGATACCAACGCTCGATCCCTGGCATGGCACCTTCACAACATAAGGAAGACCAAAATCGACGAATTCACCGCGCCGAAGCGTGACATAAGGCGCGGTCGGCACC
Source organism: Chthoniobacterales bacterium (assembly GCA_035567275.1). Classification (GTDB taxonomy): domain Bacteria; phylum Verrucomicrobiota; class Verrucomicrobiia; order Chthoniobacterales; family JAFAMB01; genus DASZHC01. Next base: position 6,916 of record DATMQC010000110.1, read on the forward strand.
CCTCGCTCCACAAAACGCTTTTTACTTTCGATTTTATTAAAAGCTAGCCGGCTTCCCTCGACTCCCTCGCCCGTGTATGGAATCCCTTTTTCCTCGAGAATCTCCTGAACGTCTCCGTCTTCGCCAAACGTCCCGTGAAGCGCATTGAAGACCAAATCGCTCTCTGCCGGCAGGTGGAAGCCGCCGGTGCGCGGATCAACCGGAAAAGCTTCAGCTCCCAAAGCTCGCAATGCCCTTAGCACCGCCGAACCGGATCGCAACGAAACCTCTCTCTCTGAACTCGGACCGCCGCACAAAACCGCGATTTTCTTTCCAAACAAATAACTATTCATCATCCACTCCGACAATTTGAACTTCAGTTTGCAGATCAATTCCCCGCTCTTTTCTTGCTAACATTTGAATTTCACCAATCAGTTGAAGAATCTCCGACGAGCGAGCATTGCCGTCATTTACAATAAAGTTTCCGTGTATTTCTGAGACGCGGGCGGAACCGACGCTGTGATTTTTAAGGCCAAGCTCTTCCACCAGTTTACCAGCCGGGCACTCTTGCGGATTCTTGAAAATACAACCGGCGCTCGCCGCGACGGGCTGAGTCGATTTTCTTTTCTGGATCGATTCGGCAAGTCCTTTGTCAATTTTTTCAATCGCCCCCGGTTTACCCCTGAACAGAGCGGAAACCGCAAACCGATCGCGCAAGGTTGGCACATTCCGGTAGAGTATCTGCATTTCTTCGGGCCTGAGCGCTTCGAATTCGCCACGCAAATTTACGACTTGCACCCTTACCACACGCTGGAACGTTTCCATCCCCATCGCTCCAGCGTTCATCCGCAGGCTGCCACCCACGCTTCCCGGAATTCCTTCCATCCACTCAAACCCACTGAGCCCGTTGCTGCGAGCGGCTGCGGCCAGCTGTTTCAGACGAACGCCGGCACCGGCTTCGATTTCGGTGCCTTCAACGCTGAGCGCGACAAAATCACCACGCGCAAGATGAATAACTGCTCCCGGGATACCGCCGTCTCTTACCAGCAGGTTTGAGCCGCGACCTACAAACATTACCGGCAAACGATTTGCGGCACAAAATTCCAAAACATTTGCCAGACCGCCGCGCGTCTCCGGCTCAATCCAGAATTGAGCAGGTCCACCAACTCGCAAAGTCGTATGCTTTGATAAAGGCTCATACAGTTTTATTTCGCCTGCACCCATCACGTCGCGTAGCCGCTTTGCGGTCTCGAGATCCTGGACTACCTTGCCGGCTTCTTCGTGAATATCACCTGCTCCGAGACTAACAATCACATCGCCAGGCTCAGCTATTCGCGCAATCTCGCGATATAGGAACCGGCGCCCCGGCATATAAACCGCCTTGGGAACTCCATGGTCGCAGATTGCCGAGACGATCGTGTTGCCGGAAATTCCTTCGATCGGAGGCTCGCTTGCCGGGTAAATGTCTGTCACATAGACAAGATCGGCGCTTTCAAACGCAGATCCGAATTCCTTCTGCAGAGATCGAGTTCTGGTGTAGCGATGCGGCTGGAACATCACCACGATCCGTCTGCTGGCCAGGGTTCGTGCGGTGGCCAGTGTCGCCTTTATCTCAGTCGGATGGTGCGCGTAGTCGTCTACAACAGTGTATTCGTCCGTTTGCAGCTTGATCTCGAACCTCCGCTTGGCTCCGCGAAAGGATTCCAGCGCCAACGCGATCTTACCGAAAGGCACGCCAAGTTCGGTGGCAAGCGCGGTAACACCCAAAGCATTGCCGACATTATGGCTCCCGGGAACGCCGAGCGTGATCTTCCCAAGTTGAAGACCATCTTTCCAAACCTCGAAGCGAGACCCGGCAGGAGCCTGATTTACATTACGATACTGATACGATGCACGCTCTTTTGCGCCGTATGAAACGGCGTTGACGCGTTCCGAACAGAGTCGAGCTGCATTTGCATCATCGGCGCAATAAACCACTTTACCGCTAACCTGATCAAGAAATCTGGTGATAACTCGCTCGATTGCCGCGAGGTCGCTGTAAAAATCGAGGTGCTCTTCTTCAACATTCAGGAGAATCGCATGCTCGGGGCGATAGATACTCAAAGTGCCGTCGCTCTCATCACCTTCGGCCACGAAATACTCTCCATCCGGTTCCCAATGCGCATTTGTGCCGAGAATAGGAATCTCCGCACCGACATAATGGGAGGGATTCAAGCCGCCGACACGAAGGACATGTGCGGTCATGGAAGAGGTCGTCGTTTTGCCATGCATTCCGGCTATCACAATTCCCTTCTTGATTCGCATAATGGCAGCCAGAGCCTCCGCGCGACGAGCCATTGCAATGCCCAATTTGATTGCTTCGTCGAACGCCGGATTGCCGGATCTGATTGCTGACGAAAAGACTACCAGTTCAGCTCCCCGAACCGTTTCCTTGGTTTGCGGCAAATAGAACTTCAAGCCCAGCGTCTCTAAACGTCGCGTCTCAAGAGTGCTCACACGGTCACATCCGCTCACGCGATGACCAAGGGCGATTAACAGGCCGGCGATGCCGCTCATGCCGCTGCCGGAGACACCGATCAGATGGATTCGCTTCGGAGCGTCCAGCAGAAATTTCGTAAGCTCTTTTTGTACATCAAAGGTCATTTACACGATTTCTCGATGATTTCCGCAATCCGGTTCGCTGCGGTGTCAGGGGCCAGCCCGTGCGCACGATTCCTGGGTGAATTCATCCTCACCTCATCTTTCAGGAACTGATCTATCAAGGAGCCAAGTGCGTCACCTTTGACACGCGACTCCTCTAATACTTCAGCAACGCTGTCTTTCGCAAATATTTCCGCATTCAAAAGCTGATGATTTTCCGACGCCAATGGATATGGAATCAAAATCGCTGGAATACTGAAATGGGACAGCTCTGTTAGAGTCGCAGCCCCGGACCTGGCAATTGCCACATCCGCGACGGAGTAGACCTCTTCCATGCGATGGTAAAAGGCGCTGACGAACGCTCGAATACCGGCGCTCCGATAACATCGAGAAACATTGTGTTCATCCTCTTTTCCAGTCAGATGGATGAATTGAACTTGACTGCCATGAAATCGAGGAAGTGCAGCTATGACGGCTGCATTTATGCCGTGGGCTCCCTGACTTCCACCCATCACCAAAACGGTTTTCAGATTCCGATCAAGTCCAAGGACTCGCAGCGCATCTTTGCGATCGACAGGTGCCAGCAGGCTGCTGCGAATTGGAGTTCCGGTCACTTCCAGAGCAGATCTCGGGAAATACCTGCCGCATTCTGCAAATCCAATCAGAACTTTGTCGGACAGTCTTGCATTGAAAAGGTTCGCTTTGCCGGGGATTGCATTTGATTCGTGGATGAACGCTGGAAGACCGGCCATGCGTCCAGCAAGAATAGGTGCTGTCGAGGTAAATCCACCCATCCCAAGAACGGCTCGCGGCCCAAAGGATCGATAAATTTTCCGGCAAGCATTTAAACCTTTCAGAAATCTAGCAGCAAATGGTACAACTTGCGTCGACAGGAGCTTCGGCAAGCCGACCGCCGGAATTTTTTCGACTTTAAATTCCTTTCGATCCCGCACGGCGGTAGCGTCTATCTGCTTTTCGGAAATGAGCAGAAGGATGTCGTGACCGCGGCTTATTAGAGCCTCGGCAACGGCTATTCCCGGGAACAGGTGGCCGCCCGTTCCTCCGCATGCGATTGCCACATTCATTAAACAAAGGATTCTAGATTCGTGAAACGTGTCTCGCCCGCACCATCATTTGTGTACCAGCAGTCCGGTTATCGTCTTTGCCCTGCCGGTAGATGTTGATGAGGATACCCACGCAAACGAGACAGAAGAAAAGGTTCGATCCTCCATAACTGATAAACGGCAAAGGAAGTCCTTTGTTTGGTAGAAGCGATGTAGTCACGCCAATATTGATCGCCGCCTGGAGACCGAGAGCGAAAGTGCACCCCATACCAAGAAGCATCCCAAACCTGTCCTTCGCGTGAAGCGCAATCAGGATGCCGCTAGTGATTATGAGCAGATAGCAAAACACGACAACAAGAGTGACGCGCAATCCTAATTCCTCGCCTATAACCGGAAATATGAAGTCAGTGTGCGCGTAAGGAAGATAAAGCATCTTCTGGCGTCCGTTACCCAGGCCAAGGCCTTCGGTACCTCCGGAACCGAAAGCGATCAATCCCATCCACTGCTGGTGTCCCTCCTTTTCCTGGTATTGTTCCGGGTGTAGAAACGCCAGTAGACGCCCTTGCCGCTCCGAAATGTGCCAAGCAATCATAAGGATTGACGCTATGCCTGTGAGAACCAGCGGGCCCAGATATTTCGGACTTGCGCCCGCTATAAACATCATCACGAAAACAGTTCCGGCGATCAACAGCGTCGTTCCTAAATCCGTCTCGACAACAATCAGCACCAGAAGCGTCATGGCCAGAGCGATAGGAACGGCCAGTCCCATCAAAAGCCCTTTTGTCTTCGCCTCGAATTTTGTGAACCACCACGCGATAAAAATGACTGCAGCCAATTTCGCCAATTCTGACGGCTGGAAAGTCGCCGTTCCAAAATGAATCCAGCGCCATGAACCATTGATCCGCATTCCAATAGGCCTGACAAAACAGAGCGCCAGGAGACCAAGCGCGATCAGATAAAAAAGATACCAGAAACGTTCAAGCCAATGATAGTCCAGTAGAGCGAAGGCTACCGAGAATACGAATCCGACACCAAGCCAGAAACCCTGCTTCTTCAGAAAACCGAATTGATCTCCGTGACTGTCGGGAGCAAACGCGCCGGTACTGTAGAGCATCACCAATCCGATAGTTATCAAGCCCGCCACCGAAAGAACCAGGATATATGGACTTTGTTTATGCATCCTTCATGGAATAAACAACCTTTGGCCGATCTGCAGTTTTTTTGGATCTTCGATATTATTGGTTTTTAATAGCTCGGCGTAACTAACTTTAAATTTCTTTGCGATTCCAGCAGGGCTGTCCCCCTTTTGCACCACATAGGTCTTTCCACCCGAGCCGGCAGTTTCAGATGCTCCACCGCCTGGGGGCTTTGTTACGTTGCCGGTCGTCAGGTGAGAGGCGTCTACTATCTTTTGTGCTTCCAACTTCGCTCCGGGTTTTTCCGGCGTCCCAGATTCCCGCATCGCCACTGGTTGAACTGTTGCGCCTTTTCCGTTTTTGGGCTCCGTCTTTTCAGATTTGCCGGCCAAAGTACCCGTCTGCCGGTCTTTTAGCGCACTGAAAGCGAATATGCCGCCTACCGCAACGACGTGAAGCAACAGAACGACAACAAATGCTCTCGATAGCCGAACATTCGGTTCCTCGGAAGCGTCATCGTCTTCGGAGTACTTGGCAGTTCGCTGCGCGGCAGCGCGAAGCCTCTTTCTCGGCGTTAGTTTCACAGATTTTCTTAACACTTTCACCTTTTTAACTCCTGAATGATTTCACGGAATTGGTTGCCGCGGTCGGCATAGTTCTTGAACATGTCGAACGAAGATGTCCCTGGCGAGAAAAGTACCACGTCTCCTCGTTTGCTATGCCGGCGCGCCTCAATGACTGCATCCCTCAGCGAATTTGCAATGGAGCATGGCACTACCCTTGACCAACTCTTGAAAATCCGATCAGCCATTTCACCGATCAAAACAGCATGCCTGACTTTGGCGCGAACGATTTCCTCGAGAGTATTGAACTCAAAACCCTTATCCTTGCCGCCGGCTAACAAAACAACCGGGTGAGACTGCGATTCAAGCGCCTTCGCCAAAGCATCCAGGTTCGTTGCCTTGGAATCGTTGATAAATCTAACGCCATCGATTTCCCCGACCTGCTCGCAACGATGCGGGAGGACAGTATAGCCTACCAATCCCTGCCTGGCCTTTTCCCAGGACAGATTAAAAGCATAGGCTGTTCCCAACGCCGCCATCAGGTTTTCCATGTTGTGTATACCGCTGAGATTTGTCTCTTCGACATTTAGAATTGATTTTCCCCTGAAGAGAATCGTTTTGCTCTTGAGCGTGAGGTCGCAGTCTTTTAGATAGCCGCTGAATCGAATTTGCCGTGCAGCCAGAGGCGGCAAATCATCGGCACGATTGGTGACCGCGAAGTCGGTCGCTTTCTGATTCTCAAAGATACGCAACTTGGCGGCACGATACTCTTCCATGCTACCATAACGGTCCAGGTGGTCTGGGGTAAGATTCAACCAAACGGCCACGTCGGGTCGAAATGTCGATATTGTTTCAAGTTGGAAGGAACTGACTTCTACCGCAAAGACATCAAATTTCTCCTGTCGTTGCACCGCCTCGGCGAAGGGCGTGCCGATGTTACCGCACGCCAGCGTCCGAATCCCTCCCGCGTTCAACATCGCCTCAATTAGTTGGGTCGTAGTCGTCTTTCCGTTTGTCCCCGTAATCGCAACGATGGGTCGCTGGCAAAAGCGAGAAGACAATTCCAGTTCACCTGTGAACGATGCGCCTTGCCGGAGAAAATTCTGGACGATGGGAGCGACCGGACCGATGCCAGGACTCAATACTGCGAGGTCGTAATCCGCTTGGGCTACATCTGCCGCAGGGCCTGTGATCACCGCGAGCCCGAGTTGCTGAAGGGAACGCACCTTCTCGGGGTCAGGCGCTCCGCTGTCGAGGACCGTGACCTGTGCCCCATAGGCATGGAGCAACCTGCCAGCGGCTTCGCCACTGCTCCCAAGTCCAAGAACGGCCGCTCTTTTGCCATCAAAGTTCATCGCAGTTTAAGCGTGGCAAGACCGAGGAAAGCAAACATGAGCGACATGATCCAGAAGCGCACGATGACCGTGTTCTCTTTCCAACCCATCAGCTCAAAATGATGATGTAAGGGCGACATCAGAAGAACCCGTTTGCCTGTGAGTTTGAAACTCGCCACTTGAAGGATTACTGATAGCGCCTCGATCACAAAAATTCCGCCAATAACGATCAGGAGCAGCTCCTGCTTGCAGCAAATCGCGACTACCCCAAGGGTCCCGCCGATCGAGAGGGACCCGGTGTCACCCATAAACACTTTGGCCGGATGGCAGTTAAACCATAGAAACCCGAGTCCGGCGCCCACGAGCGATGTGCAAATGATTGTAAGTTCTTCGCTCTGCCGATAGAAGGGCAGGTCAAGGTAGGTCGCGACTCCTACATTTCCTGCGGCATAAGCCAGGATTGCATACGTCGAGGCTACCGTCACTGTACAGCCTGTTGCCAAACCATCGAGGCCATCCGTAAGATTCACCGCGTTTGAGGCGCCGACGATGACAATCGCGAAAAACAGAAGCGTGAACCATCCAAGATTGGCAATGATCGGCTCTTTGAAAAATGGAATATAAAGTTCCCTTGCCTGCACTTCGAGCGAGGGATTAGACAGGAAGAACGCGGTAACAATCGCCGCAAGAAGAAACTGGCATGCGAGTTTAACCCGCCCGGGAATGCCGTCGGATTTTTTCTTGGTTACCTTGAGGTAATCATCCACGAAGCCGAGACTGGCCGTCGAGATAATTGTGAAAAGGCACAGCCATACGAATCCATTGTCAGGACGCGCCCATATGATGGAGGATACCACGACAGAGCCCATAAATAAGACTCCACCCATCGTCGGCGTTCCCTTTTTTGCGCCATGAAGTTCGTAAAGCCGATGAACTTCATCGGCCGTTCGGATTGGTTGACCGAACTTGAGAGAGGTTAGTTTGCGAATGACCCAGTTCCCAAAGACGATGCAAAACAGAAACGCCGTAATCGCCGAACAGACCGCTCGAAAGGAAACATACTGGAATACGTTAAATCCTCCGGCAAGAGCATTCGGCCCCTGGCTCAGGTAATAGAGATAGAACATCATCGCGACCTCCATCTCCCGTTGCCTTTTGCAGTTTCAAGTCCTCGGACCACTCGATCCATGGCGGATGATAGGCTACCCTTGACCAAAAGCAGATCGCCAGGCTCCAGATAGTCGAGCAGCACCTCAACGGCTTGCTCGTGCGAGCTCGCCTCACGCGTCCGCTTCAGACCGGCACCGTTGGCTGCCTGCGCTATTAACCGAGCCTCCTCCCCGACGGTGACCAGGTAGTCGAAAGCTAACTCTGCAACAGCTCGCCCGACTTGCCAATGCCCGGCGTCCGACTCCTTTCCCAGCTCACCCATTCGCCCAAGCGCTGCTACTCTGCGTCCTCGAACGGCAAAACTTGTCGCAGTCTTCAAGGCGGCAACCATTGATTCGGGATTTGCGTTATAGGCATCGTTAATCACGAGAACCGGTCCGAGTTTTTGCACCTTTAACCGATTTCCAGGAATTGCTGTCTTAGCCAGTCCACAGGCAATTTCTTCCAGAGTGAGGCCGAGGCTGAGTCCGACGCCGGCGGCAAGGCACGCGTTCATCACCATGTGCTCGCCGTGAACCGGCAGCTTGACCAATGTGCTTTCGGACCCATGGCCCAGGATGAAAACTTCCCCCTTCTCGGTGTGCTGGATTGCTCGGGCCTGCAGATCCCCGCGATTGATTCCCGCGCGAATCACCCGAGCCTTTGTGCGCGCAGCAAGCCAGTCCGTAAAATCATCGTTCGCGTTGAGCACAACACATCCCCCAGCCGAAACCGATTCAGCAACAATAGATTTTTCCGTAGCGATGGCTTCGCGTGACCCGAGATATCCGATGTGAGCCATGCCGATATTCGTAATCACCGCGAAATCGGGACGCGCGATCTCGCAAAGCGGCGCGAGTTCCCCGGCGTGATTCATTCCCATCTCGAAGACGCCAACTTCGTCCGCAGCGCTTGTGCCAAGAACAGTAAGCGGGAGACCGATATGATTGTTATAGTTCCCCACCGTTTTGCTGACAGATAGCCGTTCGCTAAGCACAGAGGCGGTCATTTCTTTGGTGCTTGTCTTTCCGTTGCTTCCCGTCACCGCGACCGCTTTAATGCGAAGTTCGCTACGATACGTTTTTGCCATTTGCTGCAACCCGCGCAGCGTGTCAGAAATTTCGATCTGGCTCAGGACAGCCAAGTCAGGTCTAACCCGGCTCACCAGCGCCCCAGCCGCGCCCGCCTCCTGGACTTCCCCGAGAAAGCTGTGTCCGTCAAATTGGTCTCCGCGCAAGGCAACAAAGAAGTCACCGCTCTGAACTAAGCGTGAATCCGTCACGATACGGCTCACCGTCATGCCGCTTCTGCCATGGATCTTTCCACCGACCCAATCAGCAATCTGGCTTAGCGTTCTACGATCCATTTTTCGACAGTTCCACGGGGTGTTCTTCCAAAGCGCGAACGGCGACCTCGACGTCATCGAAAGGAATAGTGTGATCGCTGAACTCCTGCGTTTTCTCGTGCCCTTTTCCGGCGATCAAAACGATGTCCCTTGGCTTAGCTAACTCTATCGCGCGCCCAATCGCCTTTTTGCGATCAACGATCTTTTCGTAACTCTTGCGTTTGAACCCCCCTTCAATATCGCGAATAATCGCTTCAGGATCCTCTTTGCGCGGGTTATCTGAAGTGATAATTGTGAAATCTGCGAGTTGGTCGGCTGCGCTTCCCATCAGCGGCCGCTTTGACTTGTCCCTATTACCTCCGCACCCAAATACAACAATTAAACGGTTCGGATTCAAGTCCCGGCAGGTCCTGAGCACGTTAAATAACGCGTCATCAGTGTGCGCATAATCGACAAAGACCTGGAACTGGCGCTTCGCCGAGACCGCTTCAAGTCGACCCGGTATCTGAGGGGCCCGTGCCAGAGCGGTAACCAATGTCCGGATGTCCACGCCCACCGCGAAAGCAGCAGCCAACGCGGCCAGCGAGTTATAGATGTTAAAGCGCCCGATTAAGGGGAGTCGCACGAGATAGCTCTTCTCTCTGGCGTCGAGCTGGTAGGAAGTCCCGCTCAGTTCCACTTTGAAATTGCTCGCGCGAAAGTCCGCACGTGCTCCCATTCCGTAGGTGATCATCGGTATATCTCTGCCGAATCGGGCGACTAATTGCTGCCCGTACGGATCATCAACATTGATAACCGCTGTCCTCGATTTTTTCCCGCTCGCACGCAGATTCTCGAAGAGCCGACTCTTCGCTTCAAAGTAGTCTTTCATCCCCGGATGAAAATCCAGGTGATCTCTTGTCAGATTGGTAAACACTCCAACATCAAAGGCGATTTCATCCGCGCGGTTCTGAATTAACGCATGCGAGGAAACCTCGATCACGACATTTCGACAACCGGCCTCGACGCAGTGCCTCAGGAGTTCCTGCAAATCAAGAGACTCCGGCGTGGTTCGATGAGCCGGCAGTAGGCGTCTGCCAATCTCGTATTGGACCGTACCGATCAGTCCGCTCGGGCGATTCGCTTTTTCAAGTAAATGTTTAACCAAGAAAGTCGTCGTGGTTTTTCCGTTCGTACCGGTAACACCAATCATCGTCAGCTCCTTGGCAGGTTCTCGGTAAAAGACGGAGGCCAACCGGGCAAGAGCTTCCCGCGAATCCGGCACAACAATCATCGTAGCCCGATGAGAAAGACCGACATATTCTCCAACGACTGCCACGGCTCCCTTCTCGACCGCCTGTTCGATAAATGAATGACCGTCGAATTGTTCTCCTCGTATCGCGACAAAGAGATCTCCAGGACCGGCCCGTCGCGAATCGTAGGAAATGCCTCCGATGTCGCGGTTCACCGGTCCATCGATCGCTATAGTCCCTATCCCTCGAATGAGATCTGCCAGTTGCATGATAACTCGACTAATCACGGCTGGACCGGGACAGCGCCACTCTTTTTTGGCCAAGGGCAACGCGCTGAGGCGGAATCTCTTCGGTGGGCTGAAGATCGAGATAACGTGCCATTCTCTCCGCCATCCTCGAGAATATGGGGCCCGCCACCGTGCCCCCGAACGCTTCACCCTGTTTCGCGGACGGGTCGTCCAACAAGACCAGCAACGTGAATCGGGGATCATCCGCCGGCATGAAGCCCACAAACGAGGTCACGTACCGGCCCGATAAGTATCCTCCGCGCGGATCCACCTTTTGGGCGGTGCCTGTTTTTCCCGCGACACGAAATCCTGGCACGGCCGCCTTTAGCGCCGTACCCTGCTTGCTCACAACATCCTTCAGCGCTGATGTAATCTTGCGGGCTGTCCCCGCGGAGATGACCTGGCGCACCATTTCAGGGGTGAATGTCGCCACTTTGCGACCCGTTTCATCCGTGATTTCCGAAACAATCATTGGCTTCATCAGTTTCCCGCCATTCGCGATACTGGACATCGCAGTGACCATTTGCAATGGAGTTACAGCCACCGATTGGCCCATTGGAATTCGCGTGATGTCCAGTTTACTCCATCGATGAGGCGGATTAACCAAACCACTTATTTCACCGCTTAAGGCAATCCCGGTCTTTTGACCGAAGCCATACCTGCGGATGTATTCGTACAGTCTCGCTTCTCCTAATTGCAAAGCTAATTTGGCTACGCCGATGTTACTCGACTTCATCAGCACTTGGTGGACCGTCAGAACGCCCATCGGATGCGCGTCCCGCAAAAGGCGGCCCGCATACTGAAAATGGCCGTTTTCGCAATACACGGTCGTATCCGGCGTTACCAGCTTCTCCTCCAGAACGGCCGATGTCGTGACAATCTTGAACGTCGAACCCGGTTCGACCATGTCTACTACCGAACGATTTTTCTCCTGTTCGGGAACGGCATCGCCAGGCTTGTTCGGATCAAATGTCGGACGACTGGCCATCGCCAGGATTTCGCCCGTCTGCGGGCGCATCATGATTGCCGTAGCGTCCTTAGGCTTGAATTGGGCGCACGCCGCGTCGAGTTCAGTCTCCAGGATATTCTGCAGCCCGAGATCGACCGTGAGCTTTACGTTGCTTCCGTCTTTTGCCGCGTTCTCCTGGCCGCGATAAGGGACGAGTTCCTTTCCTGTTCGATCAGTTTCAATGTATCGAAACCCGTCCACTCCCTGCAGGAAATCTTGCATCGTGCGCTCGATCCCCATGGTCCCTTTGTGCTCGTGATCGACGAAGCCGATAACCTGCGAAAGCATCTGGCCGTTCGGATAAATCCGCACAAAATCCTGGTCAAAGTAGATTCCACGCAGATTCGCCGCACGGAGCGACTCCTTTATCTTCTCAGCCTTCTGCTCCGGAACCTCGGACTTGAGAACAATATGCTTACTGCCTTTTCCGGTCCGGTTCAGCTTATCCGCGAGGTCGCGCGGATCCATTTCAAGCTGATTTGCGATTGCCGCTGCCAAAGCCACCGGATCCCGAATATGCGACGCGTCTGCAACGACGGTCTTAACCGGGACGTTTTCGGCAAGAGCTTCGTCATGAGCATCTCGGATGATACCACGCCTGGCATAGATTATTTGTTTGTGACTGTGTTTTTCTGCAGCAAGCGCGGTGAATTTCTCGTGTTCAATAATCTGGAGATCGATGAGTCGAACCGAGTAGACACTGAATACGCCGACCAATCCAAAGCAGACGGTGACGGCGCGCGCTTGTGCATTCCAATTCATTGGTTAAAGCCGCGATTGGAGACGACTCTCAACTCATCCCCGACCCCATCGTGACGCTGGTTAAGGCGAACGATTTGATCACTCGCAATCGGCAAAAGCCCGAGCGAATTTTTCGCCAGCTTCTTTTCGAGGATGCCTCTCGAACTGAGCTGGGTGATTTGCGCACGAACAGCTTCATTAGCCGTTCGGATCTCAGTGAGTTCGTACTCCAATCGGCGTTGAATCTCTCCATACTGGTGGAGCTGATTCTTCAAATAAACATAAGACAATCCTGCAATTGCCAGGATTGAAGTGCTGACAACTACCTTAAAGATAGAAGCAACCTTGATAGAATGTGTAATATTCCTGCGATTACGAGTCATTGCTAATCCTTTCAATTACCCGCAGCTTTGCGCTGCGAGCCCGTGAGTTCTGACTTACTTCTTCCTCACCCGGCTCGATCGGCCGAGCCGTGACCAGACGAAAGGCATACGCAGGATTTCTCCGCGGTGCCGACCACTCAGGCCTGTCTATCCATTCCTGACTAACCTCTCGAAAAAAACGCTTAACAATTCGATCTTCCAGCGAGTGAAACGAGATAACCGACAGGCGGCCACCCGTTTTCACATAAGGAGCTAGGCGGCGAACACCCCGCTCCACCGAGTCCAACTCGTTATTCACCGCAACCCGAAGCGCCTGAAAAGCTTTCGTGGCCGGATGCCGCGGACCTCTTTGGGGAATGACTTTCTCAATCACTTCCACAAGATCACGTGTCGTCCGGAGGGGCGTCTGGGACCGGGCCTTCACGATCCGCGATGCCAGACGCCTTGCCGCCGATTCCTCCCCAAATTCAAAAAATATTCTCGCAAGCTCTTCCTGTGACGCCCCATTGACGATGTCTGCTGCAGTCCGCCGGACATGCGGCCCCATCCGCATGTCCAGCGGTCCGTCCCCCAAAAAACTGAAACCTCGGGAAGGCGTATCGAGCTGATGAGATGAAACCCCCAGATCCAGCAAAATCCCGTCAAACGCATTCACGCCGTAACTTGGAAACTCCTCCGCCAGATCGGCAAAATTCGCTTCCACAAGCCTGATCCTGTCAGAAAAGCAGGCGACTCGGCGCGCAGTCTCCTGCAGCGCCTCGGGATCTTGATCGCACCCGATCACCGATGCACCCGCTGCCAGCAAGGCAAACGCATGTCCTCCGCCTCCGATCGTTCCGTCCAGAAACAGTTTGCCCGGGCTCGGCCGAAGCGACGAGATCGTCTGCTGCAGCAGAACCGGCACATGAAAACTGCTTCCGGCGGGCTGTTGTTTTGCAGACATCTGTTCCTCGTCGATTAATGCGATCATTTTTCGCTTCCGATTGAACCGATTAGTTACTCTTCAAAATTCTCAATCTTCGCTTGTCGCTATATGCCAACTCTATCCAACATGTATCTGTATGTAGGCGTCTCTTCGTTCACCGTTTCTTCCCAGTGCGCGGGGCTCCAAATCTCGAATCTCGAGTATGCTCCAACGAGAACGACGTCGCTCTGGAGGTTAAGCTGTTTGCACGGTTCGTCGGGCAAGACGATCCGACCTTGTTTATCTCCGGTGATATGTTGTGCCCGGGATGAAAATTGGCGCAGGAACCTGCGGCGGTCCGACGGCTGCAGACTCTCATCTCTTTCCACTTTTTCGGCCAGACGCCTGAATTCTGAGGGGGGCATAACCATCAAAAACCCGCCTTCCGGATTCGGGATCGCAAAGAACTCGTCGATATCGCCTCTGCGCCATCGCGATGGGATTGTGACGCGATTTTTTGCGTCCATCGCGTGCCGGAATTCTCCGGTGAAAATGGGCTGGTCATTCTGAGGCGACTCCATCGGTAATCCATGGTCGTTTGAACCACTTTACTCCACAATGCCCCACTTCTACCCACCCAAGCCCAAAAACGTCAATGAAATTCCGCCGAAATTTACTTTATTTTCTTGGCCACCTCGCCTCGAGTCCATGCCGGCGCAACGCAGGGCAATCCGATGGCTTACGTGTCAGCGCGGAGGAATGGGCTAACCGGAATGGACGCCATTGCCGGCCGATCCCCTGGAGGGCGTCCGCTCCGTCGGCGCCGTGAAATGGTCTTCAATTTACGGCCGGCAACGGCTGCGAGGCACCGCAGCCCCGGGAAGACAGAAGACAGAACCCCCAACTCCAAACCTCGAACCCCGAACCTTACGTCCGTGTTTGGCCTGTCCCTTCAACGAGATATTTGTAACTCGTCAGTTCTTCGAGACCCATCGGACCCCGGGCGTGAAGCCGGTCGGTGCTTATCCCAATTTCCGCGCCAAATCCGAATTCGCCGCCGTCATTGAATCTTGTGGATGCATTCCAAAATACAGCCGCAGAATCAACCTTGCGCAGAAACTGCTCGGCAGCCGGACGATCATCCGTGACAATCGCATCGCTGTGGTGCGAGCCGTTCATTTCGATATGTTCTATTGCTTCATCCAGGTTTTTGACCGCCTTTACAGCCAGGACGAGGTCCAGAAATTCCGTCCGCCAATCCTCTTCGGTCGCCGTCTTGATTCTGGAACCAAGAATTTGTCGAACCGCGTCATCGCCGCGCAACTCGACACCTCGCTCCCACAAAGCATTCGCGCATTCCGGAAGAAATCGCGGGGCGATCTCTTCATGAACGAGCAGCGTCTCTATCGCGTTGCAAACACTGGGGCGCTGGCACTTCCCATTGACGACCAGATCCCGCGCCATTGCAATGTTTGCAGCCCGATCCACATAGATCGCGCAGATGCCATCGAAATGCTTGATCACAGGCATCCTCGCAGCCGTGGTGACTGCCTCGATAAGGGACCGTCCTCCCCGGGGGATGATCAAATGAATGTAGCGCTCAAGCTGCGCCATCAAAGTGACGGCAGCGCGCTCCGTGCTCGGAACAAGCTGCGCCGAAAACTCCGGCAAGCCTGCCTCTTTGCATCCGTCACCCACGGCGTTGGCCAGAGCAATATTCGATCGGATCGATTCGGAGCCGCCCCTCAAAATCACTGCATTGCCCGATTTCAGGCAGAGCGCCGCGGCGTCGCTAGTGACATTTGGGCGCGACTCATAAATCATTCCGATGACCCCAATCGGCACGCGGACTTTTGAAAGCTTCAAGCCGTTGGGTCGCGACCACTGCTTCAGGACCTTTCCGACCGGATCTTCCAAATCGACCACGCTCCGAACGCTGCTCGCCATCGCCTCAATTCTTTTTGGAGTCAGGCGCGCGCGTTCGAGCAGAGCAGAACTCAAGCCCTTCTCCGCACCGGCCTGCAGGTCTGCGTCATTCTCACTGAGGATCCGATCGGCGCTTTGCTCAATGTGGCTCGCGATCGCTTCCAGCGCGAAGTTCTTCTCGGAGCCGGTTGCCCTGGCAAGAACGCGACTCGCCGACCGCGCTCGTTCTCCTATTTGTTCTATCGTGCGGGCTAGGTTCGTCGTCATTCTTCGGTAGGAAAATGGGTTCCGGCTGGTTGGCCCGTTACGATTGCTCGGAGCACCCCTGGCTTCAACCCGCTCGCGATAAAGCCGGGTATTCCGGATTGAACGGCCATCTTGACTGCCTGCAGTTTCGTTATCATGCCTCCTGTGGAATAAGCGCCCGTCTCGCCATTTGCGAGATGCGAAATAGAATCGATATCCGTGACCGTTTCAATCAACCGCTTTTTCTCGTCTAGCAAGCCATTTACGCTCGTCAAAATGATGAGGAAATCTGCTTTGGCGAGTATGGCAACCTCGGCAGAGAGGCGATCATTGTCTCCAAAGCGAAGCTCCTCGACAGCCACTGAATCATTTTCGTTGATAATTGGTACGACGTTCCTGAAACGAAGCAACCGTTCCAGTGTATTTCTCGCGTTCTGGTATCGGCTCCGGCTATCGATATCCTGATGGCTCAAAAGCAGCTGGGCCACGTGAAATCCATGTCGTTGAAACAATGATTCGTAGAGGCGCATCAATCGAGATTGACCAACCGCCGCGCATGCCTGGACCGATGGAAGATCGGTTGGACGTACCTGTATCTTCAGCAGCATTAACCCGGCACCTACAGCCCCGCTGCTCACAAGCAGGCATTGATGTCCTTCCCGAACAAGTTCAGCCACTTCTGAGGTAAGCCTTCGGAATTGGCCGTGATGCAGAGATGTCCCGGTCCTTCTGGTAAGCATTCCGGTCCCGAATTTGATCACGATCCTCTTCCTCTTGTCCGACATACTGAGCTTTATATATCGCCAAGGGTTGACCGCAATGCCAGTGCGAGCTGATAAATTAGAAAGATCGTGTGGACATCCTGACTCTCATACGCCAAACGGCTGAAAAGCAGCCCTCAAACGTAGCCTTCTGTTCTGTGGAATCTGGAGACACGTTGACCTACGGGGAGCTCGTCCGAAACTCAGAAGGTATCGCTGATTGGCTCCGCCGGCGCGGTTGCCGGCCGGGTGAAAGATGCGGTCTCGTCGTGGCGGACGGATCAGAATTCCTGCAATCCGCTCTGGGAATACTCTCGGCAGGCCTATGTGTCGCTCCGGTTGCCAAGTCGCTGCCAGCCAATGCGAAGGATCGTGTGGTCAGCGCGGCCGGGTTACACTGGTTGCTCCTGGAAAATCGACGCCTGTTGTGCTTACCGTTCTGGAGCCCGGTTGATCACCGAAACGATGAGGACTTTCGTGCATCTAATCCGGCCTATATTCGTTTTACGTCCGGGACAACCGGCGCGGGCAAGTGTGTCTTGCTCGGGCACAAGGCAATTATCGATCGCCTCGACGCCGCCAACGCAGTATTGCGAATCGGGCCAAATGACACGGTCTGGTTTGGTCTCACCATGGCCGACCACTTTGTCGTCTCGATTTTGCTCTATCTTTCACGCGGTGCGAGGGTTGTGATTGCGAATAGCGCCAAAAAATCGGAACTGCTTGCCCAAGAATATCGACCCACAGTTCTTTACGGCTCACCCGATTTTTACAGCTCGTTGGTCCGTTCCGGGATTTCCCGACTAGAATCGGTGCGCCTCGCGATTTCCACAACAACGCCTCTCTCCGCAGAGGTCGCTGAGAGATTTTTGCTCAAATTCAGGAGAAACATCAATCCGGCTCTGGGAATCATTGAGGTCGGCCTTCTTACGCTAAACATGCGGCCGGAAAAAATCGGCTCGGTCGGATTTCCGATGCCCGCTTATACGGTCTCGCTCGTCGGCGAGACCGGCGAAACTGTTGAGAGAAACCAAGTAGGCGAGTTGCATGTATCGGGTCCTGGTTTGCTCGATGCCTATCTTGCGCCTTGGCGTCCAATTCATCGTCTTCTGAATAATCATGGATTTCCAACCGGCGATTTCGCGAGACTTGACGGAGATGGATACCTGTTTCTGGCTGGACGCGGAAAAAATCGTATCCGGATCAATGGAATCCAGTTTTTTTGCGAAGAGGTGGAGTCAATCCTCGATAGCCTGCCGGGAGTCCAGGAGAGCCGGGTATACATAGATTCGAAATCGAATTTGCTTTCGGCTGAGATAGTCGGGTCTCCCGGGACAACGGAACGACTCCCCGAATTGCTGCTCCAAAAGATTGATGGGCGGAAAGTTCCGCAGGCCTTTTTCCTGGTCGATGTCCTTCCTCGAACGGCAAACGGGAAGCTCCGCAGGGTATAAACTCCAACCAAAAATGCCTGAAAAAAATCAGGAGCAACCAGGATTTTATTCGGGAACCGAAATATAAAAAGCAAAACCAGCTCGATCAGAGGGGGAACACGTTCTGGGAGCCAATCGAGCTGGTGGAGAGACGATATTCGCCGGTTGACTTTTCATCAACTGATTTTTTCGGGATTTTCAGTAAATCGCGGCAGTGAGAAAGCA
>DATMQC010000111.1:0-11137 GCA_035567275.1 Chthoniobacterales bacterium
TCAGTGCAGAGGGTTTCGTTCCAGAGGGGTAAGAGTTGAATTAGTCGGATGCGCCACCTGCGCAAACGTTTGCCGGAATTTAAAAGTTTGTCCCGCCCCGGTCAAGCCCCATTGTCGCCGCCATGGCGCGGCAACGCGTAACGATCGTCCTGCCCCGTTTGGATGTCACGAGATCAGGATGAGCAAGATTTTTTCGACCAAGCATCATTAAACACACGACTAACTTGACCCGTTGCCAGGATTGATAATAGAGCTATGGCACGCTCGTGCAAAATCTTACAGACCCCTCTCCGGACGCTCGTCCCGGGCAGGACGATAGGGCTTTGGATCGGCGTCCAATCAAGACCCGCTCGGCGCGATTGGTCCAGACGCTTGCGCTAGTACTCACCCGCCTGGGTGTAAGCCCGAATCAGGTCTCGGTCCTGAGCGTGGTCTCCGCTTCGATCGGCGCCGCTTTGCTCGTCTGGGAAGCACTTGGCGCAAGAACCCCGTGGCCGCTGGTAGGCACTGCGGCATGCATCCAATTGCGGTTGCTTGCCAATCTGGTCGACGGGCTGATCGCGGTCGAAGGTGGCCGCCAGACGAAGATCGGAGAATTGTTTAATGAATTTCCAGATCGAATCGCCGACGTATTGTTGTTGGCCGCAGCCGGATACGCCGCGCACCATGGCGAGTTCGGAGTCGCTATCGGATGGATCGCAGCCGTCCTCGCCGTAGGCACGGCGTACATACGGGCGTTTGGCGCACGCCGCGGATATCCGCAGGACTTTTGCGGACCGCAGGCGAAGCAGCAACGCATGTTTCTCCTGACACTTGCCTGTTTACTCGGTGCGGGTGAAAAATCGCTGCAGATGCCGCCTCAATCCATTTTCGCTTTCCTCATCATCATAGGTCTCGGGACCCTGATAACCTGTGTGCGCAGGACAATCCGGCTTGCTCGACAGTTGAAAGTCACATGATCGCGGAGCTGTTGGCAAAAAGTATACGGCTCTTCTCGGGAGTTCAGGCGCGATGGATCGGCTGCAAGCCGGACTCCACGCAGCGCGTTTATTTTGCCAATCACACGAGCAATCTGGATTTCCTGATGCTTTGGTCGATTTTGCCCCGAGAGGCTCGCCGGACCGTTCGCCCGGTTGCCGCTAGTGACTACTGGCAAAAGGGGCGCATTCGTTTTTTTCTGGCGAACTCCGTATTTCGAGGGGTCCTGATCGAACGACAAAAAGTCACGCGCTCGAACAATCCGCTTACCGCGCTTGTCGCTATCCTGAAGGCTGGCGAATCGCTGATCATCTTTCCGGAAGGGGGACGGACGACGGATCCGGAGATGAAGCCGTTCAAAAGCGGTCTTTATTATCTTGGCCGGGCTATGCCAACGGTTGACCTCGTGCCGGTGTATATTGACAATGCGAGCCGTATTCTCCCTAAAGGCGAATTTTTGCCAATCCCGCTGATCTGCTCGGTTATTGTCGGAAGACCAATCCGAGTTCAACCGGCGGAATCTAAAGATGCGTTTCTTATCCGAGCGCGCACAGCTATCGAGAACTGTTCGCGCGCGTGACCATGCATGGCCTCGATTTCAGGTTGAGGGCAATGGTTGGGGGCGTATTCGCCCTTTTGATAGTCGCGTCGATCATCGGTCATATCCTCAAGTTGCGGACCAAGAGCGATAAGGGGCGGGAGGTTGTCCAAAACCTCAATG
Organism: Chthoniobacterales bacterium; assembly: GCA_035567275.1. Lineage (GTDB taxonomy): Bacteria > Verrucomicrobiota > Verrucomicrobiia > Chthoniobacterales > JAFAMB01 > DASZHC01. The sequence continues at coordinate 1,700 of DATMQC010000111.1, forward strand.
CGCGTATTCGCGCGTGGTGGGTGATGGCAATCATCTTCTTCGTCGCAATCGCCATCGGCAGAATCGCATCCCTTCTGCTCTTTGCAGCCGTTTCATTTCTGGCGTTGCGGGAATACATAACCCTGACGCCGACGCAACGTGGGGATCACCGCGCGCTTTTCTGGGCGTTCTTCGTGATCACGCCTTTGCAATACTTATTGATCGGAATTCGCTGGTACGGTTTGTTCAGCATTTTCATCCCGGTGTATGCCTATTTGCTTGTTCCGATCCGCAACGTGATCGCGGGGGATTGCAGGGAATTCCTGGCCAGGACATCCAAAATTCAGTGGGGCCTGATGGTATGCGTTTATTTCGTCAGCTATGCGCCTGCGCTCCTGAGCCTCAAGATTCAAGGGTACCAGGGAGAGAGCGGGGAACTTCTCTTCTTCCTGGTCGCCGTCGTCCAGTTCAGTGACGTCCTACAATACGTTTTCGGAAAGTGTTTTGGTCGCCATCCCATCGCGCCTGAGGTAAGTCCCAACAAAACTGTGGAAGGTTTTGTGGGGGGCTTATCAAGCGCAGTCCTCGTCGGAACTTTGCTCTGGTGGATCACGCCGTTTACTCCTTGGCAAGCAGCTATCATGTCGCTGATTATTGCTTTGATGGGTTTTTGGGGAGGGTTGGTCATGTCGGCTATCAAGCGCGACCGTGGAGTGAAAGATTACGGCACAAGCATCCCAGGACACGGCGGGATCATGGATCGAATTGATTCTCTCTGTTTCGCCGCGCCCATCTTTTTTCATCTGACCCGTTATTACTTCACCTGAGACTGCGGATTGCCCCAATCAAACCATAGGGCGAAATTTTCCGACGACGTCGCAGAGGCGTTCGGTGATCTGGCCAAGCGAACAATGCTCGATCGTTTTGACCAATTCTTCAAAAACGTTCTCGTCGCTTTCAACGACTTTGGATAGCCGGTCGAGGCAGCGTTCGGATTCACCGGCATGGCGTCGTTCAAAGTCATCTGATCGCTCGCGCTGGCGTTGTTTTTTTTCACGCGGGGTCCGAATCATCGGCACTTCCGGCCAGGATTCATCCGGATCAGCGTAGCGATTGAGCCCAATCAAGGGTCGAATTCCTCCATAGATCTGGCGCTCCAGTATATGGCTTGACGCCTGAATCTGGCTTCGCTGATAGCGACGCTCAACAGCCCCGACGACCCCGCCCTGTTCATCAATATTACGAAATTCCTCCAGAATCGCATCTTCCACCGCATTGCCGACGATTTTCATTCCCGGCGATCCCGAGAGCGTATTCATCATGTGCTTGAACAGTCCGCTTTCCTCCAGAACGATTGATTGGGCGTGCGCTGCATATCTCGCGTATTCCTCGCTGGGAGTGGTAAACGGTTCGTCGGCTGAATTGCTGTGGCAGGAATTCGTCGCGTTCATGCACGCCAGCACTATTTCGACCGCAGTACGCGTAAGATTGTTCCTCCAATCTGCCGCAATCAGCGAGCGACCGCTCGTTTGTGTGTGAAGTTTGAATCGTTGGGCTCGCCTGTCCGCGCCAAATACATCCCGCATTCCAATTGCCCAGATCTTGCGACAAACCCGGGCAAGGGCCAGATATTCGATGTCCAAACCGCAATCCAGGAAAAAGGAGAGCCGGGGCCCGAAGACGTTCACATCCATTCCCCGACTGTGAAAATACTCCACGTACGCAAAACCGTTTGAGAGGGTGTACGCCCCTTGCTGCACCGGGGTTGCGCCGGCCTCCGCAATGTGGTACCCGCTGATCGATATCGGGTACCACCGCGGCATCTTTTTCGAGCAGAAATCCACCATGTCCGCCAGGAACCGCAAGGACGCATCGATCGGAAATATCAATTCGTTTTGCGCCTGAATTTCTTTCAAGACATCGGCCTGAATTGTACCCCGCAGCTTAGGCATGACATCCGGACCGAAGCGGCGCTTCGCCGCCCCAATGTACATCGCAAGAAGAATCGGAGCTGGACCGGAAATTGTCATCGAGACCGATACATTGGGCTGATCCAGATCAAATCCGGCATACAGACGCTCCATGTCTTCAATCGTATCGATCGATACACCCCCCTCCCCGATTTTCCCCAGAACCCCATCCGCTGCCGATCCGGTCCCGTACAACGTGGGACCGTCGAATGCCGTGCTTAGACGCTTGTTTCGCTGATTCCGCGATAAGTAATGAAATCGTTCGTTTGTGTCTTCCGCCAACCCCAAGCCCGCGAAAAGTCGCGTGGGCTCCTCCGAGATTGGATCCGACTGATTCGTTGCCTCGTCATTCGGTGGCGGCGCTGCAGGTTCCAGATACTGCTCGGCATACGCCGACGTGAGGAAGGGAAATTCACCGGGCAGGCCCTCTTCGAGAAGAAAACGGGCAATCTCGCCAGGGTCATCCATTTCGGGCAGTGCAAGGCGCGGCAGTCTCAGACCTGTGGGCGTCACCGTAGTTCCGATCCGCTCTTTTACCTCACGCCACCTTGCGAGGAGTTCCTGTCCCACTCGCTGATCGCTGCGAGCGGTTCGAACCTTGGCTGCCACGAGCTTTCGATAATCTTCGAGCGCGCTGACAATTTGTCCCAGTGAACTCATTGGTCGATCCGATTTCCTCACGAAGATTAACTCTCTTTGGCTGTTATGCGACGGGGACTTTCACCAACTGTTAATGGGCGAAAGATAATCTGGTTGGCATAAGTCTAGAAGCGGCTCGCCAGGAGGCTCGCCCTACCGATGACCTGCCAGGGAAACGTCACCCGGTAGGGCGAAGCTCCCGCTGAGCCGCCACGGTGAGTAAGTCCGCCCGGTGTATACTCGCGGTAGGGCAGATCTCCGAGTTGCCTGCCCAGAACGCGATTCGCTTGCGAGTCCACTTATATCTCGCCGGTCTGAGGTGCTGCCACGCTAGTCAGCAAAGAGAGAATTGAAAAGTTGATCGACTCCCGGATCACGGTGCCTATTCGCCTGGGTACGGATCAAAACCTGCTTTTTCTGATTTCCCCGAATCCTCGCTTCGATTTCGGCAACGGCGGTTCGTGCTCCGTGCAAGTCCGATTTGTTCACCACAATAACGTCGGCAACATCGAGCATCGCTATTTTTTGAAGCTGCAGAGGGCTCCCGTAATCCGGTGACAAGATCAGGACGACCTTGTCCGCCAGCGACTTCCGGATGCCAAACGGCACCGCCTCCTGACCTGTACCCACGGTTTCAACCAGTATAAATTCAAAAAGACCAAATGCGATCATGGACTGCAGGGCGTGCTCAGATGAAGCGCTCAGGCCGCCGGCCATTCCCCGTGTCGCCATACTTCGCATGAAAACACGATCGTTCTGGGAATAAATCATCGTGGCCCGATCCCCAAGCAGCGCCCCGGAACTGACGACGCTGGGATCATGGGACAGGATTGCCAAACGCTTTTCCGCCGGTTGCGAGCGCAGAAATCTTAAGACCAGTTCGTCGATGACGGTCGTTTTTCCAGCTCCGCCCGGCCCGGTAAAACCGATTACTTTTGAGCGCTTGACAGCTATCCCAGAGGTAGGGCGGTCGGGTCCCTGTTCGACGAGCGTCAGATCCCTTGCGAGAGTCTGGTCAAGCGCTTCCGCGCCGGGCAGGTAGGCAGATTGCGAAACATTGCCGAATTCAGAGCGAACATATCCGGCGATCTCCTCGAGTGGAGTTCCAGCAAAGAAGATACGGGTAACTCCCTGTTTAAGCATAATTTTCGCTTCTTCATGCGTGATTGTCCCGCCACCTCCTCCAAAAACGCTGATGCGGGGTTGCAATCGCGCGGATTGCAAACGATCGACAACTTCCGCGAAAAACTCCACATGCCCGCCGTTGTAGCTGGACAGGCCTATCGCAATAACATCTTCCTGGATCGCCGCGCGGACAATGTCTTTCGCCGAACGATGATACCCAAGATAGATGACCTCGACTCCGTGGCGGATCAGCTCGAGGTTGATCGTATTGATCGCGCTATCGTGCCCATCGCAAATGGGTACAGCCGTCAGAATTCGGATCGGAGGCATCCGTCTACTCCTCCACAACCCCACCAGATGGACGTTTTACCGCTCCATGCACAGCCGGAAAGTGGTCGGCAAGCAAAGAGCCAACTCTTTCGATACCGTCCAAAAGGGCATCCGTGAATTCCCCGCGTTTAAGGCGATGCCGCATCGCTTCGACCACTTCGTTCCAGAATTGGTCGCCGCACTTCGTATGAACACCGACGTCCCCGACGACCGCGAAACTATGTGAACGCGGAGCAACAAAAATTAAGACGTCGTTTCGCAACGCAGTGCGATCCATCTTAAGTTTCTTGAAGCAACGTGTTGCTTCCGCAAGAGCGTTCGCGACATCGTGCCGGCTAACGAATACGCAGATTTCTCCTGTTGTACCCTTCTCAGCTTTGGCGATCGCAGCGACAATCTTATCGTGGTCAACTGAATTCAAAAAATGGCGCGTTTTCACGCTTTTGCTCCTGCATTTTCACCAGCCGCCGCTGGCGCCACCACCCCCACTATCGCCTCCACCGCCCGAAAAGCCGCCCCCACCGTCGCCGCCTCCGCCGCCACCAGAAGATCCGCCACCACCACCGCCTAGCCCTCCTCCGCCAATCCACCAGGTACCACCCGGCCCTCGAGTTCTGGAAGTATACACCGTTCCACGACGGGCAGCTCGAATCCAGAAGATGCCGATAAGTGCCATTGCTGCCAGAAAGATGGCCAAATCCAAAAAGCTATCCTCGCCATGCCGCCTCTGAGCCCGAGTCTCCGCGACCGTTCGACCATTGCCGGCGTATTCACCGCGGGTCGCGGCGATCATCGCATTGACGCCTGCGATCAACCCTCCGTCGAAATCACCGATCTGAAATCGCGGTGCAATCTGATCGGAAATAATCCTTTTGCAGATAGCATCGGGCAGCGCGCCCTCAAGGCCGTAACCGGTCTGTATCCGCAGTTTTCTATCCTTTACAAACATGAACAGAATCGCGCCGTTGCTGCGACTCTGCTGCCCCGGCTTCCAGGCTCTGAAGGCATCCTGGGCGAAGTCTTCAACCGTAGAATCCCGCGGTAGACTGGGATAAATGACGACCAGAATCTGATTCGACGTTTGGCGCTCGAAGTCGGCAAGCCGCTGATTCAGCCTTTGGGCTGTATCCGGACGGACCAGCCCGGCATAGTCGTTGAAATAACGCGTCGGTTTGGGCGGAATTTCAGCCGCCATCGACCGGAGCAGCACCAACGCGAAAACGGCAAGAAAAGCGGCACCGGCAAACAGGCGTCGCGGGGCCGAATTCCACCCGCCGGTGGTTCGACGCCTGGATGCTGCAAAAGCTTGGATGAAATCCACAGAGCGAATCTAAGCTCTCAAAGGCGTCAGTGCCAGCACTGCTCCTATTTAGGACTTGGGCCGAACGAGGGGAAGTTTACTGTCGGCGCGGCTTCAGCACCTGCCACACTTTGAAAATACGGTTTGGGCAAAAATCCAAACCACCCGGCGTAAATCACCGTGGGAAATGAACGGACCTGAGCATTGTAACGCTGGACGGTGTTATTGAAATCGCGTCGCGCGACAGCTATCCGATTTTCGGTACCTTCGATTTGGGCCTGCAGATCGCGAAAATTGTTATTCGCCTTGAGCTCTGGGTATCTCTCACTGACAGCAAGCAAGCGGCCAAGAGTCCCCGTAAGCGCGTTCTGAGCCTGTTCGAATTGGCGAAGCTTCTCAGGGTCAGTTGGGGCCTTGGAAGGATCGATCGTCACTTTTGTGGCATTCGCCCTGGCATTCACGACGTCCGTCAGCGTCGATTTTTCGAAATTTGCGGCACCCTCGACTGTTCGCACCAGGTTCGGTATCAGGTCGGCGCGACGTTGGTACTGTGTCTGAACCTGCGCCCAGGAGGCATCGACCGTTGTCGAAGACTGCACGAGGCTATTGTAGCCGGCTGCTATCGCACCGCCGAAAACAACGAGAGCCAGAATGATTATGCCCAGGCATCCGCAACCTAAAAGAAAGGCTTTGTTCATGATTTAGAAGTTTACTCAATTCACCAGCAAGCGAAAAAAAAGCTGCCGGCTCGGCCATAGCCTCTTCCCGGCTTCCAGGCTCGCAAATCGTTGCCAAAACCAGGTGCTTACGCAAACGAAAACTCGTCCAAAGGAATTTTGCTTCATCCAATTGACGGTCCCAGAAACCCCGGCTACTATTTACCCCTCGTACGAACAAGCATTTTTGGAATTAGAGGACTTTTATGCCCGAAGTTATTGTAAGAAAAGGCGAGCCGATCGACAGGGCTCTGAAGCGCTTGAAGAACAAGCTGGACGCCGAAGGAATCATGGAAGAAGTGCGTCGCTTGCGTGCTTTCGAAACGCCTTCCCAAAAACTGCGGCGGAAAGCAAAATTAGCCGCTAAACGGGGCAAACTGAAGTTCCGATTCAATCCTTAGGTTTCTTTAAGCAAGTTCCTTACAAGGCTCCGCCCCAGGGCGGAGTTTTTTTTTGCGGCACTCGTGTCCCCACCGGGGTCATATCCGAGGAAACGCCGCGCGAATGTTGAATATTGAGATATGACCCCGGTGGATCTTACGCTCCGAAAAACTTCAGGATGGCTTCGACCAGGCCTTCCATATCGTAGCGAGATGCTTCGATATCAACACTCATACCGTGTTTACGCAGTGTTTCCGAAGTGATCGGTCCGATGCTTGCCGTCCTGGCGTTTGACGGCCACGGAAGTTTCAGCGCCAGGAAATTTTCAACGGTTGAAGAACTCGTGAAGGTCACCAGGTCTGCTCCCTCGCTCCCGAATCTTTCCGTCGCCCCGGTTACATCATTCGTTTCCGGCACCGTTCGATAAGCAATCGCTTCGTCGACAATGGCGCCGAGTTGGGAGAGGCTCCTAGGCAGGACATCGCGAGCGCCTTCCGCTCGCGCCAACAAAAATTTGAGGTTTTCGACGCTTCCGAACTCTTTCAGCTCGGAAATGATCCCCTCGGCTATAAAATCCTTGGGCTTAAGGTCGACGGAGAGATGGAACTCCTTGATTCGCTGCGCTGTGGCCGGACCGATCGCGGCAATCTTCACATTCCCTATATGTCGCGCATCGTCGTAAAGCTTGTAGAACATGTCGAAAAACGCGTCGACACCGTTCGGGCTGGTGAACACGAGCCAATCGTATTGATAAGCATCGCGCACCAGCTCCGCAAACTCTCGAAGATTGGTCGGCGGCTCGATTCGAATCGTCGGAAGTTCATAGACGTCCGCGCCCAGCGACCGAAGCTTTGCGCTCAGAGCGCCTGCTTGCTTACGGGTTCGAGTCACCACGATCCGCTTCCCAAACAGCGGCCGCTCTTCGAACCAGCTTAGCGCAGGGCGCAAATCGACAACCGAACCAAAGACCGCCACTGCAGGGGGCTGAAAACCGTCCGCTGCGGAAACAATTGACCCCAGCTCGCCGGTCACCGTTTCCTGCCGACCGGTTGTGCCCCAGCGAATCAAAGCGACCGGCATATGGATATCGGCGCCGTTTTGCACAAGTTCGAAAACGATTTCATCCAGTCGTTGCATTCCCATGAGCATGACCCAAGTCCCTTTGAGTTCGACCAGCGCCTTGAAATTGATCGAGCCGGTTTCCTTGGCGGGATCCTCGTGTCCGGTAAAGACTGTAAATGCAGAAGTCGCACTGCGATGGGTCAAGGGAATTCCCGCGTAGGCGGGAACCGCAACCGCTGAAGTCACCCCAGGAACGATTTCAAAGGCCAAACCCGAGGCAGCCAGTGCTTCCGCTTCTTCACCTCCTCTTCCAAAGACAAATGGATCTCCGCCTTTGAGACGGACAACTCGCTTTCCCTCCCGAGCTTTATTGACAAGTAGCAGGTTGATTTCCTCCTGTTCCAAGGTATGCTGGCTTGCTTTTTTCCCGACGTAAATGAGTTCAGCGTCAGGCGGGGCCCACTTCAAAATTTCGGGATTGCAAAGGTAATCGTACACAACCACCTCCGCTTGTTCGACGACCTCTTTGGCATGCAATGTGAGCAGCCCGATATCACCGGGACCGGCTCCAACAAGGCTGCAGAAACCTTTATTTTCCGTGTCCATAGATTCTTTGGAGGAGAGCCTTGGCGGCCTCCCTGGGGTTCGTGAATACACCCGATACAAAGCCCCGGATCGGGTCACCCTGGTCACGGAAGAGTATCGCTTCCATCGAAAATTTCTTGTTTTCCAGCCGGGTGCGCACCCCTAGCGGCAACTGGCAGCCCCCGCCAAGCATGCGAAGCAATTCGCGTTCGGCTTGTACGCAAAACCATGTTCTCGCATCGTTTACATCGGCGAGCAAATTCTTCAACCGCAGGTCGTCTGACCTCACCTGCAGGCCGATTGCCCCCTGACCAACGGCCGGCAACAGTTCGTTGAGGTCCGATACAAGCAGCGGCTGAGCCTCGGCATCGATATGACCTTGTTCCAACCGGTAGCCGAGACGCTCCAGACCCGCTTTTGCAAGCACGATGGCGTTCCACGAACTCTCCTGAACAAGTCTTGAGATCCGGGTTGGCACATTCCCGCGGATGTCCGCGATTTGCAGATCAGGACGAAGATACAAAATTTGGCGCGCGCGCCGCAAGCTGCTCGTGGCGACGATTCCGGATTCCGGGAGCTCTCGCAGAGATTTTGCGGATTTGGAAATCAACACATCGTCCGGATCGTGTCTTGGCAAACTCGCCGCTAACTCGAGTCCCTCCGGCAACATTGTCGGCAAGTCTTTCAGCGAGTGAACCGCAACGTCGATCTCTCTCCGCTGCAGGGCTTCCTCCAGTTCCTTTGTGAATAGCCCTTGGTCAATTCTCGGGCCGGGCAGCGTCAGCCTGATATCCAGCCGTTGATCCCCGGTTGTTTTGATGATTTGTCTCATCACCTCGGGTCTTTCCGGAAGCTGCCCAATTGCCTGTCTCACTATTTCGGTTTGCGCAAGCGCCAGGCGACTGCCACGGGTACCTAGAACTATCGTCATTACGTACGCGGCAACTCAATCGCCGAAGGAGGAATTGCCGTTTGCGCGGCTCGATTCAGCCAGTTTTCGAAATCCCGGACATGCTTCTCGATCAGACCATCACACGCTTCCCCTTCTTTTTTTCGAGCACCGAGCTTTCGCTCAGCGATCACCTGCAAAGAATCCAAATCATAAACGAAGACGCCATCAAGATAATGAACAGCAGGGTCAACATCGCGCGGAATCGCTAGATCGATGATGAAGAGCGGACGGTCCCGCCGTGTTCTCAAAATTGGCTCGAGTTTTTCTTTCGTCAAAATCGCGTGCGGAGCTGCGGTGGAAGTGACCAGGATATCAAGGTCCTGAAATTCCCCCTCCCAATCATCGAAGCGTAACGCGCGGCCTCCCATCGCCTCCGCCAGGGCCACCGCACGACTATGA
>DATMQC010000112.1:0-5144 GCA_035567275.1 Chthoniobacterales bacterium
CGCGCCTGGACGTAATTTTTCAAATTAGCCTGGCGATATTCAAGCCGCAGAGTGAGATGCGCAGGACGCTTGGATCGCCAGAAAAACGTGAAATACTGGCCCGTTTTTGCAGCGTAATCAGCCCCCTCAATAGCTCCCCACAGTCTGTGCTTCCTCTCAAAGTCGATCATCAAGTCCCTTGTTGGTATAGGTGTGCCTCCAGGCACAGGAGGCGCATTTTTGAAAATTTCGAATTTTCGAAATTCAAAATCATCCGTAATCGCAAGAGGCAAAACGTCGGCCTTCTCAATAGGTGCGGGATATTCCGCACGCACCACTAGAGCCCCGGTCACTACGACCAGCAGTAAACAAGGAACTAGTGCACTGTCTCGCATATAGTGGTGATGTCGCCGCTGGTCAGTTGGCTGTTTTTCAAGGCGCGAGCGAAGCGCCCATATCTGAATTGATACGGGTCGAGCGAGCAACGCGGAAAAACAGCCAACTGGCCGCGGCCCGGAGGGTTGCGTTGAAAATGGGCTGGCGGCTGCGTTGCTCGTCGGTTACGTATCGATTTAGATATGCGCCCTCCTCGCGCCTTGCCGACGGCCCATTTTGAACGCAACGACGTCATCATTATATGCGAGACAGTACACTAGATTCTTCATCTGGGTCGATCAAACTCCGAAGCCGAATAGGTGTCAATCAGGAGTTTCTGATGCGCTTTTTTCGTCCCCGGGGTAGAAATGCGACAGAGAGCCGGCTCCCTCAGGGCTATGCGCAATCGCCTTCACCTCGACAAGTTGCTTCCCAATCAGCTTGCGACCTTCTCACAAGTTTGCAAAATTTGTGAGAAGGTCAGACGAGCGTACCATGAGTTGATGCAGGTCGAATTTAGACGCGGCATTTTCCTGCCGAACCTAGATCTTTGGCTGGATCCTTGGGATGAGCAGCAGACCGCGTTCGTTTCTCACGCCCACAGCGACCACATCGGGAACCACCGCGAAGTAATCCTTTCTCAGACCACCGCCAGGCTTATGGCTGCGCGTCTGCCAGGAGAGCGAATCGAACACCAGCTTGCGTTCCATACCGAAATCGATTTCAGAAATGCCGCGATCAGCCTCCTTCCCGCCGGGCATATTCTCGGTTCGGCACAGATTTATATCGAAACCGAAGGAAAATCACTCCTCTACACCGGCGACTTCAAATTGCGACCCGGAAAGTCGGCTGAAGCCGCCGAGTGGCGTCACACGGATACTCTTATCATGGAAACCACGTATGGTTTGCCAAGATACCAGTTCCCCCCCACAGAAGAAATCATTTCTGATGTTACGAAATTCTGCGTGGAAACGCTCGAAGACGGTCATGTCCCGATTTTGTTCGGTTATTCGCTTGGGAAAGCTCAGGAAATTCTTGCAGCGCTGCGCGGATCAAGTTTGCCCATCCGACTGCACCCGAGCGTATATAAAATGACAAAACTGTATGAAGAATTGTATCAGCCACTTCCGGAGTATCACCTCTATGACTATGCAAACGTTAATGGCAGTGTGCTCATTTGTCCGCCGGGCGCAAATCGAACGCGACTCGTCCAACAAATCAAAAATCGTCGAACTGCCATACTGACCGGATGGGCTCTCCAACCGGGCGCAATTCATCGCTACCAATGCGATGCTGCTTTTCCACTCTCCGACCACGCCGATTATTGTGACCTCCTTCAATACGTTGATCTGGTGCGCCCGGAAAGGGTGTTTACCGTTCATGGTTTTGCTCGTGAATTTGCCGAAGATCTGCGGCATAGAGGAATTGAGGCATGGTGTCTGGGTGAAGACAATCAACTGGAGTTGACGCTTCCTGGAAATGCTCATCGGGTCCCGTCGATCCCGGCTAAGCTTGTTCATGGCGCGGCGGATTCCGGCTTTTCCCGATTCTCTAAAATTTGTGATGAAATCAAGCTGCTGACCGGTAAGCGAAACAAGATAGATATTCTCTCGGTCTACCTGCGCTCCTTGACCGCCGAAGAGTTGCCAATCGTTGCTACATTTCTGACCGGCCACGCATTCTCTCGCAACTCCGGGCGCCCACTTCAGATTGGTTGGGCGATTATCCGAAAAGCTCTGATGCAAGCGGGCGAACTCACTGAACCGGAGTTTCGTTCCATCGCTGCGGGATACGGCGATGCAGGTCAGGTCGCCTACGAAATTCTGTTAAGCCACGTGGCACCAATAGAAGTCTCGATACGCGACGTCGCAGAGCGCTTTGCACTTTTGCAATCTACTGCGGGACCTGTTGCCAAAGCCTCATTTCTGGGTGATTGGCTGCGGATTCTTGGCGCGCAGAATGGAAGTTATGCAATTCGCATTCTGACAGGCGATCTGCGCATAGGACTGAAAGAAGGGCTTTTGGAAGAAGCGATCGCCGCCGCCTTTGAATTAAGTCTCGATCAGGTCAAAGAAGCCAATATGCTAACTGGCGACATCGGTGAAGTCGCTCTTCTGGCCAGAGAAAACCGACTCGAATCCGCGATTCTTAAACTGTTTCGGCCAGCCAAATCAATGTTAGCAATCCCCGAGTCCTCGGCAGCAGCCATTTGGAATCGAGTGATTTCAGCTTTCCAATCCAAAACCGCGTTGGCGGAACGGAAATATGATGGAATTCGGGCTCAGCTTCACGCAGATCAGTCGCAAACAAAACTCTATAGCCGCGATCTGCGAGATATTTCCGCTGAGTTCCCGGAACTGACAAATCTTAAGTTTGCCGATGAACTCATCCTTGACGGAGAGATTCTCGCTTTTGATCAGGGAAAGAAACTATCTTTCTTCGATTTGCAACGAAGACTCGGCAGAAAGCGGACCTCCGACCTTTTTGAAACCGATGACGTTCCCGTTATCTACATGGTCTTTGATCTACTGCGGGTTAAGGGCGAATCGCTTCTAAAAACCGCGCTGCGCGAGCGGCGACAGAGGCTAAATCAGCTAATTTTCCCGGATCGAATTAGAATCGCGCCGATCCAGGAAATTTCGAGTTTGCAAGAAATCGACGACGCCTTCTCTACCGCGAGGCTGGAATCTCATGAGGGCTTGATGATCAAAGATCCCGACAGCTTCTATACGCCTGGGCGTCGCGGAGGGAACTGGATCAAGTTTAAGAAGGAGCTCGCCACTCTTGACGTCGTTGTGGTGGGCGTTGAGGAGGGTCATGGAAAGCGCAGCCATGTCCTCAGCGACTACACTTTTGCGGTCCGTGACCAGGAAACCGGTAGTCTGGAAATCATCGGGAAAGCGTACTCCGGCCTCACGGATCGGGAGATCGAGGATTTAACCGAGCACTTCATTCGGACGACAATTCGACGCGAGCGAAGATTTCGTCAGGTAATTCCGGAGATAGTTCTGGAAGTCGCGTTCGACTCGGTGCAGCCAAGCGATCGGCATTCAAGCGGGCTAGCGTTGCGGTTTCCGCGAATAAAACGCGTTCGTCGCGAAAAGACCGTAGGGGAAATCGATACACTCCAACATGCCCGCTCTATCGCCGGAATCGAATCCAAGCCCTAAGGAAGCCCGCCGTTCAGTCGATAAGACTGGACCCAGATAAGACTGGACCCACGCTAAAAGGGCCTTCCAAAGGACTATTCAGCAGTAAACTTCCCGGGCCCTACTTGTTTAACTCCCTTTAGCCGGTAAATACGGGCAAAGAGATTCTTCTTCGGTTCAGGCGAAGCAAATCTGTAACCGTTCGCGAGCAGCCCGTCCAAAATCTCTGAAACGCTCATGGGCGAATTCTTGGACTTCAATACCTGAACGACCGCCGGAGCCAAAGGACCGGTTGGAGAAGTGGAACGGCGGCCTCGCCCTCTGACCGGGGTCACCTTTCTGCCACGTCCTGGACTCACAACCGGAGTTGAGACTTGCGAAGGGGGCGCCGAATTCTGCTGGCCTTCACTCTGCAACAAACTGCCGAGTTCCGTTTGTAGTTGTTCGATTCGCTCCTGAATTTCTGCTGCTTTCCTTAAGGTAGAGGAAGATAATTTCACAGGCGCAAACTATGCAACGGATTACTGCTTTGGCAAGAAACTTTGGATAGTCGTACTGATTTTGGATTTGTTAACTAGCGAGGCCGCCCCTCAGATCGGCGAGATGTAAGGATCTCAAGGTCGCGTTGGGAGCAGCGCCGATTGGGCGAAGCGGCCTCGCTCTTGCGGGACCGAAATTTTGTTAGAGGTCCGGGCCATTGTCTGCACGTGATCAGCATACTGCGTCTGGGCTTTTGATTCGTGCATGCATTTACAACTGATGTCGGAATCCGAAACCTTGGGTTCCGCGGTCCCGCCTATAGAATCCTTGAAAAGCAAAACCATCTAATGATTAATGTGCGGATACAGAAAAAAACTTGACTCATCTGCAAACAGTTTTGCTTTTCAAGGATTCTGGCGCGCTGCTACTATATTTCGGCAAGCCTTTTCCGGCGCCGGAGCCCGCAATCACATATGCTCCTGGAGGTGCCGCGATCCTTAGCAATCACCCTGTTTCTAACCTGCGTCTCGCGTTTTTGCCGGATCCAATTGGCAGTTACTATCGATTCGAAACAACCTTTCGAGCACGGACTCGAGATAACTCCAAAAATTACAGTGAATCTGGTTTACGTTGCCCGGCAGCGCCCTGCTCCCTTGTTGTTGAGCTCCGGCTACCGTTGCCCGTTAGTTCAAAAAGCAAGCGTCAGATCCAAGGATGGGAAAGCCGCTGGGTTCGGGCGCACCGGCCTGGCGAGGTGCAACCACAATCGGTCAGAGGTTTCTGATCTCGCCGGAGCAATCAGACGTTAAAAAGCCCCATCTTACTGAAGAAAACGAAAGGGCATGGAGGGCCACGACGCATCGCGCGGCGGCGATGTCTCGTCGGTTCGAAAGGTTCGATATTCGCTTCTCGTGAGAGATTTTGTTTCAGCTCGGCTTATAGCACCTCTTCTTCGTGGTGAAGGCCCGAATCTTCGCGGATCGAGCGCAACCGGCGCCTCACTCCAAGCTTGGACTGCGGGCCATTAATCAGATCTGCCACGATTCCGACCAGGGTCGGGACCGTCGTCGCTGTAGCCAAGGCCAACATGGCGATGGCGGCAGCGTTCCGCTTGTTCTCGCTGATCTTGTCCGCAAGTAATATCCCTATTCCGCAACCGAT
>DATMQC010000113.1:0-3622 GCA_035567275.1 Chthoniobacterales bacterium
GGAGCCGCGCAAATCGCGGTGCCTGCATTTGTTTCCACCCTCTGTATTTGTATCGTGTTTGTGCCAATTTTTTTCCTGAGCGGAACCGCAAAATTCCTGTTCGCGCCTTTGGGGGAGGCGGTCATTTTCGCGATGCTTGCCTCTTATATCTTATCCAGGACGCTGGTTCCGACTTTGGCCATGTATTGGCTCGGAGGGGATCACGCAAAGCACAACGAAGATCGCAACGGCGAGTTTTCTCAGACGAAGCGAAAGACCGGGATACTCGGTGTTTTTGGAGGGTTCAGTCGCGAATTCAATAAAAGGTTTGAGCGGTTTCGGCAGGCTTATCGAGATCTGCTCGCCGTGTGCCTGGGCAACACATCTGTCGTCGTGGTTCTGTTTCTCGGTCTGGCAGGCGCTACGATGCTTTTGGTTCCGTGGCTCGGTCAGGATTTTTTCCCATTGGTCGATTCCGGGCAATTCACGCTGCATGTGCGGATGAAGAGCGGCACGCGTATTGAAGAGGTTGCAAGGCGGGTGGATCAGATTGAGGCTGCGCTTCGCCAGGAGATCCCCAAGGAACAGCTCAAAGGAATCATAGATAACATTGGCCTCCCCTACAGCGGCATCAATCTGACCTACTCCAATTCCGGAGTCGCTAGCGCAGCCGACGCTGATATCCTGGTTTCACTGGCCGAGAAACATGACCCCACCATGACGTTCGTTGACAAGGCCCGCCGGCGCATTCATCGGGATTTCACGGGAGTTACCGCCTCTTTTCCGCCCGCTGGTATCGTGGCTCAAATCTTGAATTTTGGACTGCCGGCTCCGTTCGATCTGCAGATCGTCGGCGCCAACGCGGTTGCGAACGCGCAATTTGCCAATCGTCTGGTCGACAAGATAGTCCGCATTCCCGGCGCGGTCGACGTACGCGTGCAGCAACCGTTCGATTCCCCGCGAATCAATCTTACGGTTGATCGGACTGAAGCTTCGCAGCTGGGAATAACCGAGAGCCAAATTGCGAATGCACTCCTCGGAGCTTTAAGCGGTTCAACGCAGACCAATCCGAATTTCTGGGTGGATCCAAAGAATGGTGTCAGCTACACCATCAATAGCCAGTCGCCACAATATACAATCAATTCGCTGGATGCCCTCAGAGCCGTTCCAATTCTGAGTAATACAAGCACGTCGAGCTCTCCAGGAGCTCCGACGCAGATTCTGGGGAATGTCGTCGAGCTCACCCGATCCTCAGAGGCACCAATCGTCACGCACTATAACATCCAGCCGGTCGTCGAGATCTTCGGCGCATCAGAGGGGAAGGACCTGGGATATGTGGCCACAGAGATTCAAAAAGTGATGGATGCCGCGCAGAAAGATCTTCCCAAGGGAAGCCGGATGGCGTTGCGCGGCCAGGTGCAAACAATGCGGGAATCGTTTGTCGGTCTTATTGGGGGACTTATCTTTGCGATGCTTCTGGTGTATCTGCTCATGGTTGTGAACTTTCAGTCCTGGACCGACCCCTTGATCATCATTTCGGCACTGCCGTTTGCGCTCGCCGGTATCGTGTGGGCGCTATTCATAACCCGTACGACTCTAAGTGTGCCAGCGCTGATGGGAGCGATCATGTGCATGGGCGTGGGCACGGCAAACAGCGTTCTCGTTGTCACATTTGCGCGGGAACAGCTGCAGGAACATAGCGACTCGTTCAGGTCTGCTCTGCAGGCGGGATACGCGCGTTTGCGTCCGGTTCTGATGACCGCGATAGCAATGGTCGTCGGCATGGTGCCCATGGCTTTGGGATTGGGCGAAGGCGGGGAGCAAAACGCTCCGCTCGGACGTGCCGTCATCGGGGGCCTGCTGTTCGCGACCGTGGCGACGCTCTTTTTTGTGCCGACAGTATTCTCCGTCGTTCATAGAAGGAGGCGATCTCCCAGCCAGGCCATTGTCATTGGAGCATCAAGCTGATTCATGCGAGACACTACGGTAATCGAGCCCTTGGAACACAAATCAACTGCTCCGGCCAGGGGCAAAAAGGTGGGCATCGCCTTGTTTCTTTTGTTGGTAGCTATTCTCCTCGGCGGAATGGCCGTCCACGGCATCTTCGTGAGGTCACAGTCTACTAAAGAACTTCAGCAGCGTTCGGATGAAGCGGCTGAAATGGTTGTAAGCACGACTCACCCCGAAACCTCCGCCCCTTCGATTCCGCTGAAGCTCCCGGGCCAGACCCGTGCCTATATTGAAGCCCCTATCTTCGCCCAAACAACCGGTTACCTGAAAAAGTGGTATTTCGATATCGGTGCAAGAGTTAAGGCAGGCGCGATTCTTGCCGAGATCGATACACCGCAGGTAGATCAGCAGTACAACCAGGCTCGTGCGCAGTTGAAGGTCGCCGAAGCCGCGCGCGATCTGGCCCAAGCGACACTGAAACGGGACCAGGATCTCTTCAATAGGAGGGTCATCTCAGCACAGGATTTTGACACGGCCTCCGACACCACCCGCCAAAGCCAGGCGACGGTGGTAGCGGATCAAGCCAGCGTTAACGCCCTGGAAGCTCTTGAGAATTTCAAGACGGTGAGGGCACCGTTCGATGGCATTGTTACGGAACGTAATACCGATATTGGAAACTACGTGGCCTCCGGGACCGGCACTCAATTGTTTCGGATTGCCCAGACTGCCCCATTGCGCGTGTACATCAACGTGCCTCAGACGTTTTCTCGCTTCATCAAGCCCGGGACGGAAGCGGACTTGACGCTAAACGAACTTCCGGGCCGGAAATTTCCGGCGCATGTAACGAGCACCGCCGGCGCAATCGATCCTGCCTCACGAACTTTATTGACTGAACTGGAGGTTCCAAACGACACAGGGGAACTTTTGCCAGGCTCGTATGCACAAATCTTTTTCAGATTGAAGGGTGATACCGGCGCGGTTC
The DNA here is from genome assembly GCA_035567275.1 of Chthoniobacterales bacterium. Taxonomy (GTDB): domain Bacteria; phylum Verrucomicrobiota; class Verrucomicrobiia; order Chthoniobacterales; family JAFAMB01; genus DASZHC01. The sequence goes on from DATMQC010000113.1 coordinate 2,912, forward strand.
TCATCCCCTCAAACGCCTTGTTATTCCGATCCGAGGGACCGTCTGTCGGCATTGTGAATTCCGGCGGCAAGGTGGAAATCCGGAAGATTGTCATCGATCGAGATCTTGGGGATAAGTTGCAGATTTCGGAGGGAATATCGAAATCTGACCAGGTCATTGTGAATCCATCTGACAGTCTTGCCGACGATATGGTGGTCAAAATCGCGCCTCCGCCGGCAAAGTGAACCAGCAAAGCCCCGAAACGCAGAAATGATCACAATCTGTGGGGTGCTAACCAGGCACTGTGGTGGTGGAAACAGGGTCGTCGCCATCAGAAATGGACGCCATTGCCCGATCCCCTGGGGGGCGTCCGCTCCGTCGGCGCCGTGAAATGGTTTGATGTCGGCCAGCGGCGGCTGCTTGGGCACACCGGAGAGGGAGGCGATTTTGACATTTTTGGGCCGGAAAAAGTGTTCATTCCTCACCCAGGAAAAGAAAGAAGATCGGCTCTTTTCTCGGCGCCGAAGCCCAATAAATCGAGGACGAGCACGACGACGAGGACGATTCCCTAATTTCGGGATCGGGGTTTAGAACATAAAGGGGCTAAGCCATCGCTGCCTCAGTCGAGCGAATAATTTGTGCGAAACTCCGCGGATCGAGGCTGGCACCTCCAACGAGAGCTCCATCGATGTTCTTCTGGCGCATCAGTTGCTCCACGTTGTCCGGCTTCAC